>NZ_CP113944.1:0-53564 GCF_029392835.1 Lactobacillus sp. ESL0681
GATTTTCTTTGTAGCTCAACTGCTAATGGTTTGCAGTTGGATTTCTTTTTATCAAAAGAAGCCATGGAACGTATTTGTTCGTACGCACGTACACCGCAAGTTGCCAATCAAATTATCAGTACGATCCTGCTAGCTAAAAATAATGCTGATAAAAACTTTAGAAAAGATTGCGCTGAGTGGGGTATTGATACCACCGGAGTAGGCATTGTTTTTGAAAACATTGATTCGGTTACTGATAGCCAACTTAAAGATGATGTTAGTCTGGCTATCAGGCGCTTCTTTAATAGAATTCGCAGTTATGAATACGATAACAGCAAGCAGATTAAAAACGTACGTGGTTACTTGTACAAGACTATGTATAATCTTTTCACTCAAAATCTTAACAATCAACTTGAAGCAAGAGAAGCGGAAAAACATTTGCCAGATAATAATTCTGACTCTGCTGATTCTGATAGTGATCTTCCAATTTAGTAAGAGAGAAGAGGGGGGCCAAAGTATGGATAAAACCAAGAAAATCACCGTGTACTGGAAAACCAATACTGATCCTGGATATAACTTTGAAAAAATTATTGTTCCAGCAAACGTAAGTAAAAGAGAGTTAAACCATATCAGTAGACGCACAGCAATCGACAGTGCAGGCTTAGAATTCGGTTACAGTGAGGTGTCAGAATGAAAAAAAGTAAAAGTAAAATACTAACCTTACTGACTGTTGGAGTGGCGCTTTTAAGTGGCTGTTCGGCTATTGATTCATTTTCTGCAAGCAATGAGCCAACAATTCAAAAGCAAGATAACTCGAAGATTGGTGGATTATCTTCGAAAGACTATCAAAAACTAAGTCAGTTGAATTATCGAAAAGGTGATCCAATGGTTAAACAAGTTAATCATGGTCGATCGACTTTAAATTTTAAGTGGAAAAGTGACCGAATCATTTATCAAAATTTGGATAAGCTAAATCGTACAAGTGGTAGTACTACCGCATATCTCGATAAAAGAAATTTAGCAAATCAGTCTAAACGAACTCGACAAACCGTTAAGCCTACTGGCTGGCACTATCCATATCGCAATGGGAAGCAAATATATAATCGTGGACATTTAATCGCCTATTCTCTGTCTGGTGGCATCAATTCGGCTGGAAAATACACCGGTCGGGCAGTAGGAGATCAAAATAATCCTAAAAATTTGTTTACCCAAACAGCTTACTCTAATCAAAACTTGCAAACGGAGTATGAAGACCAAGTAAGGGAAGCAATACGATCGGGTCAAAAGGTTATTTATCAAGCAACACCTATTTTTAGAGGCGACGAACTGATGGCCAGAGGAATAAATCTGCAAGCAAAATCCAAAAGCGACATGTTAAACTTTAACGTCTATATTTTTAATGTTCAACCTAATTATCAATTTAACTATCGAAATGGAAGCATTAAAAACAGGTCATAAATTTAACTTCGAATATTGCATAGCAACTAGATAAGCTGCAACGCTTATTATTCGGTAGAGAATGAAAATTCTCTAGAGAAGTAATTTTCTCTCTTTATATTAATTTACTAATAACTTTCAAAAAGTTATTTTTTCCAAACATTGAAAGTATCACAGAAATGACTGCTTATGATAACGGCAGAAGAGCTGCAATGTTCTTTACTTTCATTGAGAGCCAAAGGCTCTCATAGCTTTCTGTATTATATATTAAATACTTTAGTTGCTACACTAAACACACATTTAGGAAGTATCACGTAGTGACCACTTATGATAACGGTGGGAGAGTTGCAACACTTTCTGCTTTCGTTGAGAGTCTTATAGGCTCTCAAATCCTTTTACTTATTAGTTATATATCCAAGAGAATATCAAAGTTGACTACTTAGGATAGTAGGGTGGCTGCAATGTCACTTATTCTCGTTGAGAGTTTCATCAGCTCTCAAACCTCCAGTTTTATATTGCTAATTTTATTTTTTGTAGAAGTATTACATGGCTAACTTGTTTTGTTACTGGCAAGGAAGGAATCGACGCCTTCTGCTTCTGTTGATGATTCTAAGAGTAGGGATAGGGAGAAAAGTCTATGCACTTTGCACGAATTAATCGTAATAAGCTGGTAATTAGATATGGTAGACCAATTACGGAAACCGAGATTATGGATACTGTTTATGTTTTACGGTTATTTGATAATAGTCAGTATTTTAATGTTGGAGGTTCCGGATACTTTCTTAAAGAAAGTGACATTATCTTGATGGGTAAGCAGCAGGCAAGGGCAAAGTCAAATATTCGTAAAATTGATCATTTGTATACCTTGACAGAATTATATGACCAGATATATGAGGGTTGGAGCTTTGGCAGTAATACTAAACCTGCAAAATTGATCTGTAAGCGAAAATATCCTCATAATCATGTTAAGCGTAATTTACGCTTAGTTAACGTTACACGTAAATATGGCTGCTAAGATATTTGGATATTTAATTATTTGTTACTTAATTTTGTTCATTGCTGGCTTATTAATAATTATTATAGGTTCTAGTAAATGGGGGTATGGGACCTATTTTGAGCACTTAGCAGATAAACTTGATAAATTTTCTAGTAGGTGGATCGTTTTAAGTTTGACGATTTTTTGGATAGAAATAGTTGCTTTGATTTACATGGCGATAGATATGTTTCTTAAGTGAAAGGAAAGGTAAAGTTTTGCAAGGATTAGTCATAGTAATTTTAATTTATGTTGTTTATAAAGCTAGAAGTTATTATCTTGATGCTCAAAGGCTTAAGGCTGCAATAACTCCTACAGAAGCTGATAAAAATAGGAATAGTCAGATACAAAGTTCCGTTAAGAATAGTCAGACAGTTATTAAGTATCAAAAACAAATTGAAGATCTAAAGAAAGAAATATCAGCTAATGCTGTTAAATGTGATCAGTTACTCCACAAGCAACCACGCACGCGTTTGGTAAAAAAGCAAATTAGACAACTAGGTAAAAAGAATCAAAAGAAAAATATCCAGTTACAAAAAATAACGCAAGAATGGACAAATATTGAAAAATTTGCAGTTAGATATTACCAAAAGCAAAATAAGTAAATAGGAAAAACAAGAAGTTGGTTTTTTACTCGGTTCGATTCCGAGACTTGTTGTAGAGTAAGGCAATAGACCTTAACTCATGTATTTTGACAACTTAATACTACTTGGGAGTGATAGACGAGACTACACAATGTCAATGGTGCTGTATGAAGAATGAAGTAGCTCACCATTGACCCCATAAGACCTCAGGGTAAAATCTCGTAAGAATGATACTAATTGAGTGTAAGAAATCAGTAGATTGTAGTTATTGTAAGTGAGGATTAAGCTTGCAATTAGTGGACGCATAATTATCCAGCTATGTAACTCACAAAATGTTAGGGTTGTCGGGGTTACCAAACACCGTCCTCGTTTGCAGCCAGAGCGTAAAACTGTAATTTAAGCTGCTATAACGTTTACGAAGAGCAAAGAGATAGAGGATAGATCAATAGATAGTAAGGGAAAATATAATACCTGTTTACAAGATTTATATGAGTTGATGACGAAAGAAAAAGTAAGAGCGATGAAGCCACAAACTTTGTATCGTAAAAGACGGCGATTACATTTGCGTAATCCCCAAAAATATTCTGAATTTACTGAATCCGAAAGTATGGCTATTAGAGCAGCACTAAGTCAAGGAAAGGGTAAGAAATATAGATTATCTCTTTCATATGATCGTGATAAATATGGTAAGTTGACGGAAGTGTATGTGAGAAAATAACAATGTATAACGAAGAAAAGCATTTGATTCGAAAGCATAGGTTAACTACCATTGTTGGAATTGTAACCATACTTTTACTAGTAGGTGCGATGGCAATTGCTTTGGATTTCAATAATTTGCAAGGAGAGGCAGCGCACGCTATTTCTAGTAATAAGACAGAAGTGTGCAATGCAAGGCATAATAAACAAAAGAAAAAGCCAAGTTATAATATGGAAAAGGTAAAGCCGATTTCACCTAAAACTTTGGCCCATGCTTGGCGCTACCAGCATGATTATCGAGCTATTGGTCAAATTGCGATACCTGATAAAAATATTTTATTAAATATTTATCAGGGTGTTGGCAATGATGAGCTGGCGTTGGGTGCTGGGACTTTCAGAGCTAATCAAAAAATGGGTAAAAATAATTACCCGCTTGCTGGCCATAACATGGACGACAGTACGACCTATTTTAGTCCACTCTACACTTCGGCAGTTAATGGAACTTTGACCAAGGGAATTTCAATTTATCTGACCAACTTTAAACAAGTATTTTATTATAAAGTGCAGTCATCAAAGTTCATTAGTGTAAATAATTTACAGTTGACTTATAATCGAAAAAAGTTTGCTAAAAAGCCAGTAATTTCTCTTTTTACGTGTGACGCAACTGGTCAAGGTCGACTTTTTATTAGGGGCAGATTGACTGGCTCACAAAGTCTTAAAAGTGCTTCAAAGTATGTAAAAGGGATATTTGAATATTAAATAATTTATAAGAACGTTGTTTTATTTTTGTAGTAACAACGTTTTTATTTTTAGAAAGGAAAATTATGGAGAAAGTTACTGTAAAAGGAAAAATGCTTGAAAACGAGTTTGAAAAAACTCGAGAAATAGTTGCTGATGTATATGGTCAGAAAGCTATTAATAACGCTAGTGTAGTAGGTGTTATTTTTGGTAAGTTTGTTCCTTGGGAACTCGATTTGGAGAAAAAAGCTATCAAAGATGGTAACTTAAAGCAACATATTGCTTATCAGAAAATATATCCGTCAGATCGATTCGTTACTTTTAGCTTAGATCTAAATGCTCAACTTTATGCCAACATTGAAACAGATTTAGCGAATTTGTATCCAGACTTAGCAGAGAAAGGAATCAATACGCATGAATTTTTAGCGCATATGGGATTTATTTTTTCGACAAGAATTAAAGCTGGACAAGTAACTTTTGCGGTAAAAGATCATGGCCAAAGTTAAGTTCACTATCTTAAAAACCGAGTTTGACGAATCTAAAGACTTTTGTAAAGCTAATTTGATGATGCCCAATGTTAATCAAGATCAATTTGTGGGAGCAATGGTATTGTGGTTTGCACATCAGGAACTATGGCTAGAAAGCGAAGTTGATTCACAAAAGAGCAAGTTTGGGGTAGTGAAATATCCTAAATTGAGCCCTACTTCTGAATGCTACGAGATAACAACCAATATCAAGCTGTTAACTTACAGAAAAACAATAGATGAATTGAAGCTAAGTTATCCCGAAATTTTGAGTTCAAAAGAAAAAAGCGTGACAGCTTTTTTAGCGCATTTAGGTTTTGTTTTTATTAAAAAAGCTGAAAAAGATGAAGTTGATCCAGGTATTTTAGTGGCTGCTAGAAATATCAGTAAGATATGGGAGCAGAAAGACGAAGCTTATTAAGGATTTAAAAAAGATTTTCGCATATATTAACGATCTTATTATGTTTTGTTTGTTTTTAAAACAAAATGATGAGGGAGAAAAGATTAATGAAATTTACTAAAGATTAAGAAACGTTCGCTTATTTTCTAAATTTTTTTAACGTGGGTCGTTGAAAAATATCTTTTTGGTATCAAATATAAAATAGTAAAAATTGGTTAAGCGTAGACAATATGCTTAACTTGAGGTAGTAATAAATTTTAGATGAGGGTATTGATTATGGTAAATAAAGCAGAATTAGTTGCTGAAGTTGCACAGAAGGCAGATATGACTAAAAAAGATACTGCCAAAGCAATTGAAGCAACTTTTGCAACAATTCAGGAAGATTTAGCTAAAGGCGATAAAGTACAGCTAATTGGTTTTGGTAGTTTTGAGGTACGTGATCGTGCAGCAAGAAAGGGTAGAAATCCACAAACTGGTAAGGTGGTTAAAATTCCAGCAAGTAAAAGCCCCGCTTTTAAAGCAGGTAAGGCATTAAAAGCAGCCGTACAGAATAAGAAAAAAGGTAAAAAGTAATGAGTGAAAAAGAAACTAGTAAACCTAAATTTGGCTACTATGGTTGTGTAGATAAAGAAATAGAAATTCATTTTATTGATAAAACCATAATGAAGGCTACTTTAAAATATGCAGGAAAATATGAATTGTTAGTTGAAACCAATGGCAAGAAAGTATCTGTGTTCAAGGGTGCTATTAAATACATTGCCTACGGTGAAGCTGAATAAGTTCAACTAAATAATAAGTGGGAAGAACGTTGAGAAACGTTCTTTTTTTGTTCCCAATATTACGAGTAGAAGGCGGTGAAGTATATGAAAGAAAGAACTAAAAATTTGTGGCGAGCATGGGGAAACGAATTATCTGGTAGAAATGCTAGAAAGAGAGATTTTCAAAGTAGGAAAGCATATCTTGAGCAACTGCAAACGATGAGTTACTTAGAGTTATCGGCAAAGTATTCACGGCTAGAGCAAAGATATAAAGCAAGTCGTTGGTATGGAATAGTTGCTTTGGTGTTAGCAGTAGTATTCTGGAATTTAGGGTTAAAGAACTTGTTGATCCGATACATAATGAATGTTAGTAAGCTTGATGGTACAAGCAAAATCAAACTTACAGTAGCTCAAAATAAGTTAGCGATTAAAACGGCTCTAGCGGGAATGGTATTTTTCTATTTAATCGTATTGCTGATCGGCTGTGTATGTGTGAAATTTAGGTCTGATGCTAAGGCAAGAATCGAGATGACTAAACAAATGAGAGATTGGAAAGCGAAAGAGTAGGCAATAAGTTGATGGAAGACGTAATTAGCATAATATTTGCAGTGGCTTTTGGTTTAATACTTTTGTTTGCAGTTGTAATGGAAGGACAAGAAAAACAACAAAAAGAACAAGAAGAACGACAACGAGAGGAACATAATAGAAAATATCCCAATACAGCAATTTATTTAGATCATGCTGATAACAGCCAAAATAAAGATATTTGGGTAGCAAAACAAGAAATGATAATCGTAGAAGGTAGACCAAAGAAGATTGTAGCTAAAATTAAAGAGCAAACTACAGGTTTAATTACAATTACAGAAGTTTTGAACAATAAAGAAGGCACGATAAAAAGAAAAATTAGCGTTGCTGATATTGTGGACTTAAGGGAATCCGCAGTAAAACTAGTTAGCAATAAGGAGGGCTATGAATAAAGTTAAGCCATTATTTTCATTAAAATTGATTTGTTATACAATTATTTCTAAAAGTAGTTAGGAATGTATGAAGGATCAGATAATGAGAACGAAAATAGGGGAATGGCTTAAGTCACAGTTCAACGTCAAGCTGCTAACAATATCTTTTTGCTTAAGTCTAATGATTTCGGGATATGTATTAATAGCTAGTAGTAAGTATAATTATCAATTGCTACTTTTGCTTTACCAAATATCATATTTTAGGAGATACATTAACTTGCTAGGAAATGCGGCACCAAATGATATGGTAACAGGATTAACTATGGGATACATCGGTTCTATATGTTTGTGTATTGCTATTGTAATTTTTGTTAAATATAAAAAGTATATGGTATATATAATCTATACGATGTTTGTACTTTATGGAACACTACCAAGATTATTTGAAGTTAAACCAATTAGTTGTTTTAGTTTTGTAATATTGATTAATGTAACCATTACTTGGCTGATATTTTCAATAACTTGGTTAGTAAAAAAGTTATATTATTGGACTGTTGAAGATCAGGATAAAAGTATTAAAGATCGAGATAATAGCGCTAATCTTATGCTAGCGAAGCTAACCTTTATTTGGGGCATAGTTGCGACAATATTAGGTATACTAAAGTGAAGAGGGTAAAAGTTGAAAAAAGTAGAAAAGCGGTTATTGTGGCCAATAGTAGCTATGATTATTAATAGTGTGATATTGATAATATTAAGCAGGTTCTATCAAGTTTATAAAGGTAAAATGAATTATGGTTTAGATTTTAAGATGTTATTTGCTATTGATAGTCCAGAGTCATATTTCGTACCATATGAAATAAACTCTTGGTCAATGATTTTTTCAACAGTAATACTGTGTTGTTTAGCAAATTTTTGCGTAGAAACTTTATTTATTAGAAAGAACAGCTATAAGATAAAAATATCAGTAGCTGCTCTTTTTTTGTTAAATCTGTTAATTTGTTATTACATACTTAACTTGATAACTGGTCATGGAGGTTTTTTTCTAGCTTTCTTAATGTTTGGATTTTTGTTTATTAAGGTGTTAGCGTTAGCCGATAAAGGAGGTGGTTCATGAAATAAAAAACTTTGTATTTTAAAATGATGTGTTAAGCACCGTTACTGAAAAGTAGCGGTGCTTTTTGTTTTTCAGAAAGGATAGCTATGAAAAAGCTAACAAAGAAACAAACTAAGAAGTTGCTGGCAACCGTTGGTGCAAGTGCAGCTTTAGCTGGTGTTGGTGTGACAGCTGCGGTTAACAATACCAATCAGCCTACCAGCCCCATTACTGCTAAGGCAGCTGAAAAGGTAAAGCTAGGTACTGAAGCAACTTTTGCCAAAGGCAAAGATATTGCTTTTGATATTAATTATCAGGTGCCAACTGATCAAAAGGCTGATAAGTTGGAGTTCTACGACAAGCTGGAGCCATGCTTTACTTACAATAAGGCACGTGTTTTTGACGAGAACAATAATGACGTGACCGATGAGGGTAAACTGGACTTTGATAAAACGACTAATACTGTGAGCTGGCAAGCTAAAGACCCAAGTAAGTGGTTTGGTAAAAAGATGTCAATGCGTCCGGAAGTGACACTCAAGGAAAATGCTAACTTAGATAAGTATTTAGATAAAAATACGAACCAATATAATATTCCGAACGTTGGTAATATGCTGGTTAACGATAAAGATACGCCGTCTAATACAGTCTACGTTCATACGCCAAATGACAAGGAACCGACTATTACCAAACAAGTAAAGGACAAGAATGGCAACTTTACTGATACTGCTAAGTATAAGCAAGGAGAAGAATTTAGCTATAAAGTTGTTTATTCGATTCCTAAAAATGGCACAGACATAACCAACGTGGACTTTGAAGATGATCTCGAAGATGTTTTAGACTTGCAAAGCGTTAAAGTAGAAGATGATAAAGGTAATGATATTACTAAAGATGGTACTTTGACTAAAGATGACGATAAGGAAAGCTTTGTATGGCAGCCAACTAAGGATTATTTGACCCAAATGCCGAACCATTCTTATACGGTTACTATTACAGCTAAAATCAAGCCTGATGCCGATTTAGCAAGCTACTTAGACAAGGCTTCTGAAGAGTATAAGATTCCAAATAAAGCCGAAATGAAGTATAACAACAAAAAGACACCGTCCAATACGGTTCACGTTGTTACACCTCCGCCGGCGGATAATAAAATCGTAAAGAGTGTTGAAGGTTTGTCGGGTTCTTACCACCAAGATAAAGATAACGTCGAAATCGGTAAAGAGTTTACTTACAAGGTCGAATTCACGCCTGGAATGGGCAAGAACTTGAAGAATGTGGAGTTTACCGATGACTTAGAAGATGTTTTGGACTTACAAAGTGTGAAGATTCTAAATTCTGATGGTAAAGATATTACTGATTCAGATGGAACCCTTAAGACCGATAAGGATAAGGAAAGCTTCAACTGGCAGCCGAAAGATGAAGTAGCCAAAGAGATGGGTGGCAAGACTTATACGGCTGAAGTAGGTGCTAAGGTCAAGCCTGGTGCGGACTTGCAGAAGTATATTAAGAATAACGTGATCGAAATTCCTAATACGGCTCATATGAAGGAAAACGGCAAAGATACGTCGTCTAATACACCGGTTGTTACTCCTAAGACTGATGATCCAACTGCTAAAAAAGGAATTGTTAGAGATCCAAGTAATTGGACCAAATTCTTTGGTAATAAATCGGAAACTTCATCTAGCCAAGGGGATAATGTAGATCGTGCAATTGATGCTAATGCCAACGATCCTAAGATTAAGGCAGCTCAAAAGTTGGTTGTTCAAAATCCTGACGGCTCTTACCGAAAAGCCAATAAGGAAGTAACTGACAAGCAATTTAATGACGCACTAGACACGCTTTCACGTCCGTATAAGTCAAAAGAAACAGTTAACGTTAATGATCAACGTGACAGTGAGATTACCACCACTGCACCAACTAGCGCTGACGACTTGAAGTCGATTATCAATGCGACCACCGTTGATAATAATACAGCTGCTCGTGGTGACGCTCTAGATTACCTACTTACCTTTAACATCGGTAATAACGCCGAGATGAAATCACTAGTTCTTAGTGATGATCTTGAAAATGTATTGGACTTAAAGAATGTTGTCATTCTTGATTCAGACGGTAATAATGTCACTAACCAAGGTAAACTATCAACCAGTAATACTGATGAAAGCTGGACTTGGACGGCTAACGAGCCAGGCAAGTTCAGTGGTAAGACGCTTTATGCGGCAGTCGCAGCAAATATCAAACCAGACGCAGATTTAAGCTCATACAGTGATAAAGAAATTCCAAATGTTGGACACTTGCAAATTAATGGTCAAGATACACCAACAAATGTAGTTAAGACTAAGTTAAACGGTGATCCAGATCCAGATGCGGAAAATCCAAATGATCCGAATGATCCAAACAATCCAGATGATAAGGATAAGGACAAAGATAAGCCTGATAATCCATTTGATAAGGGTGGAGCTTTAGACCCAGACAATCCAAAGAATGCTTTAACTGGTAAGAACGGCTTGCTACCAAAGACTGGTCACTTCATATTAAAGAACGCCGGTTGGATTGTAGCAATGCTCTTATTAGGTGCTAGTGGTATTGGCTTCTATCTTTACAAGAAGAATAAGGACTTTAAGGCTAAGGTAGATAAGATTATTAAGAAGTAATTTACTAGTTAATTTCTATCATTTTGGAAGCTTATATGCTATCATATTAGTCAGGAGAAAGTGTATGAAAAAGATAGAATTTGAATACTTTGACGAAGAAGAATTTGAAAAATTTCTTGATACTTTACCACGGAAAGAGAGTCAGAAACTATTAGCCACTATTTATAAGGTTGAGCAATGGGGACTGACGAAGGCTCAACGTCAGAAGTGGGTTAAGAAATTAGAAAATAATTTATATGAAATTCGTTCAGAATATTCATCTAATAATACACGAGCTGTTTATTTTCATTTTACAAATAATCACTATGTTATTACACATGGATTTAAAAAGAAAACTCAAAAGACGCCACCAAGAGAGATTCTTAAAGGTGTAAATAGAAGAAATGATTATTTAAAAAGGAATGGTAGAAATGGATCAAACTGATAAATTAATACAGAGAATGGCTGCTAAAGACCCTACCTTTATGGATGGGTTTAAAGAAGAATGTAGGAAGTTAGATGCTAGCGTACTAGTTACTCAACTTAGACAAAGCCAAAAAATGAGTCAAGAAACTCTTGCTAAAAAGGCTAAGGTTTCTAAGTCAACTATTGCTAGAATCGAAAATGGCAATATGAATCCGACTCTTAAAACGTTGGAAAAGCTAGGTGCAGCGGCTGGTAAACAGCTTACTATTTCATACACTTAGAATTATGAAAGAATCTACATTAACTAAAAGTCTTAATGATCTAAACGATTATTTAGACGGTAAAGATGTTCCGGTGGAAATTCATAAAAGGACATACGAAGTAATTTTAAACCAAACTGCTAAGGACTGAATAAAATCAGTCTTTTTATTTTGTCCTTTAAAAGTTGTGCTATTAATCAAATAATAACGTACCTAAGCCTTTTAAAATGCTGATAAATCAATATTTTATTAGAACTTATGCTTAACATTTATTCTGAAAAGTTGTACAATATATGCAACAGGAGGATTAACTTATGGCAATAGCAGTAACTCAAAGTGATTTTAGGCGGCATATGAAGCAATATTTAGATGAAGTCGATGATAATGATGAAACTCTTTATATTGCCCGGTCGCACGATCGGACAGTAGCGGTCATTTCACAGGAGAAACTGAAGTGGTTGGAGCGCTTGGCAAAGGCAGAAGATGGCTCAACCAAGCAAAAGGAAGCCAAGGACAAGTTAATCGCATTAGGTGTGTTGAGTAAATAGAGGTAAGCAAATGAGAAAGAGCAAAGTATTAGTTAGTTTAGCGGCAGCGGCACTGTTAAGTGTTGGCGTAGGAACGATTGGTCAGCAAGATAATGTCTTTACACCGCAGAGTGTACAAGCGGCGAAGAAAACTTACAAGATCAAGTTGAAGAAGAATGCGAAAGTCTTCAATAAGCGTGGTAAGCGCAAAGGTAAGAAGTTGCTGAAGAAGGGGCATACTTATACCACTTATGGTAAAAAGACGATCCACGGCAAGAAATACTACCATTTAAGCAAAGGCCGCTACATCAAGGCAGTCAATGCAAAAAAGGTTACTAAGAAAGCCAAAAGGGCTAGTACCAAAACCTTTTCAGTTACGGTGAATACGCCGGCGAAGGTTTACGACGCACAAGGTAAAGCAACGGGCATTACTTTGAACAAGGGTACAGTAGAACTGGCTCAAGGCACCACTACGATTAAAGGTAAGAAGTATTATAAGATTGGTACAGGGAAGTATATTTTAGCTTCGGCAGCAACTGAAGGTAACCAAGTTACTACCAATACTGGTACTAGTGAAACCGCTGGTACTAATACCCCTAGTTCAACACCAGCTAATAATACTAACGATTCAACTTCACTAAGTTATGGAAAACCTACGCAAAAAGAGATAGATTATTTAGTTGACAATGGGTATGTCTATTTTACTGACGCACAAGTTAAGCAGATTCGTGATTCTTTGTGGCAAAAAATCCAGGATTATCGGGTAAGCAAGGGATATGCCCCATATAAGTCTAATCCAGAGTTAGATAATTTTGTTAATAGTGCAGCTGGTGATAATTCTAATATGTATATTTATCAGGCAGCAGTGAATTATCAAGATGCTGATCAACTTGCTGAATATTTACCAACTTTAAGTGAACATGGAATGAGCGTCAGTCGAGGGGTAGACGATCCAAGGTTCTATGCAGTCAATGCAAAGGGGCAAGGCTATCTCTTTGATTTGCGAGATCGCAATCCTGAACATGTGGCAGTAGCAATATTTAATGCGTTAAAGTCTGATCCTAATGTTGCAGCAAGAATTGAGGGGCATAAAGATAAAAATGCTTTTGGCGCATTGTCAATGAAGTATTTTTGGGACGGAACCAATTCTTCGTTAGGTTTAATGTTTGTTGAAGTAGCAGGTAATAGTTCAGAATGGACAAGCTACTATAACGCCAATTAAGTTAATTTTGTAAATATTATTTATAAAAGCATTACTGAAGAAAGTAATGCTTTTTTGTTTTGTGAAAGGAAAAATAAATGAATTTAAAAGATTTGAATTCAAAAACAAGCTACCACATTAAAACCTTTGGTAGTTCATTAATCGCACTACTAGCGATTAGTGCAGGACTAAGTTTGGGTGCTAATACGGTTCACGCTGATAATGCTCAAATGACAGATTTACCGAAAGGAACTAGTGCTCAAAGTAATAAGATTTCTGGAACTTATGGCTTTTCTGCTAAAGTTATGCCAGGAATTACTAAGGTTAAACCATTTGGTGGTACAAGTTCTGATTGGGCAACTTCATCAAGTCATACCGAAGATAAGACTAAGCACTGGTATGCTTTTCAATTGAGTTATGGCAATGGTAAAGAAGGTCAAACTAACAACAATAAATGGAAAGGGAAGGTTGGTGTTTACTATTCTAATGTTGGTAAATTCGGTGGCCATACAGTAGATATTAAGATTACGATGATGGACTGGAAAGTCCAAAACTATGAGTGGGTGGATACTGATGGCAATGGTAAAGAAGACGCTAAACATAAGCTAGATACGGCTTATGCAGCTTTTGGTAAGGATAATTTTGAGGTATTTACACCTGGTATGGGTGCAGTAAAATATCGCATGGATTATCTTGATCATGACACCCATAAACCACTAAAAATTGATGGTTCATGGTCGTTTCAGGATATTGATGGAAACCAATGGGTTGGTATTGAACCAACCACGATGTCTAGTGTTGACCAAATCTTTTATGGTGATCGAAGCAAAAATGGCAATACTTGGCTAAGCAGTAAAAAAATTGGTGCCATGCAATATATCTACTCTGATGCTAATCAACATAGTACAGCAGTGACTGATAGTACAGGACATAATGAGGGTACATTAACTTCTGAAGATTTAAAGGGTGCTTTTACAGCTTCCTATTCAAATGCGTCTAGTTTTATTATTAACTGGGTCTTTGGTCAGAATACTGGTAAACATGCCGTTGAAGAACAAAATGAACTATTGAATGATCCAAGTTATTGGAATATGGTTGGTAAATATGAGCCTGATGCTGATAAAGATTATCCGGTTTCTAGCCCAGCAACTTCTGTTGATGCAAGTTTGTTTAATCACGCCTTTTTACAATATAGTGCAACGCCGATTTTACCTGATAAGCCAAAAGAGCCTAAAAAATATGATTCGGATTCCGATGAAGGAACTAATACTCCAAGTGAAATTGGAACAGACAAGTCGGTTGATCATGACTTGCTAAAAGATCGGTATGAAGAGTATCACTACCAAATCACGCACGATGTACCTGATGTGCTTAATCGATATAAATACGATCAGTACATGATAACTGACCAACTTGATAAAGACTTAAATGTGTCAAACGTTCACGTTTATAATGCTGAGAATCAAGATGTAACCTACATGTTTACGGTTAACGTAAGCAGCGGCAACAAACTTTCAGTAATTGCGAAAGATAGTTCTTTAGCCAGTGATGACTTCTATCGTGAGCAATACAAAGTTACTTTTGACGGCAAAGTTAAGCCTGGTGTTAGTCTAGCTGATCATCAAGACCCGAAGCATAAGGATCAGGCGGTTATTTATAATGATGCCAAGGTAACTACGTCCAATGGTACTGCTGATTCTAACAAGACTACGACCAATATTCCGTTTACTAATAAGACGGAAACGAAGTCTGTCTCAACTGATGGCAGCGGCGACGGCAGTAGTTTAGATGTTAACTTTGGCCAAGAGTACAAATACAAGGTTGACGTAACTGTGCCAGACGGCGAGAATGTTACTTCGATTGAACTCAAGGATAAGCTGGAAAAGGTTTTGAACCTGAAAGACGCCAAAGTTTATGACCTTGACGATGGTAACAAAGAGATTACCGACCAAGGCAAGCTGACAACCGATGGCAATACTGCAAGTTGGACAGCTAACGATGCGACTAAGTGGCATGGTAAGCACCTGCGTATGCTAATTACGGCAAGTGTGAAGAACACGCCAGATTTGATGGATTACCTAGACAAGGATACCAACAAGATCAAGGTGCCAAACAAGGCTACGTTCATTGTTAATGGCAAGGACGACCCAACTAATGAGGTTACCGTAACACCGAATAGTCCAAAGGCTAATGTTGAGAAATGGATTGAACAACCGGAAGATAAGTAATTCAATTCTAAGAATTAATGTGCTATAATGACAAAAGAAAAGGAGTTCTACTGGAAATAGAACTCCTTACAGAAACCGCATAAGGCGGTAGTTAAAACTTAATTACGATTTGATAAATCGCTAGCTGTACTAGAGCTAAGGCGATTTATTTTTTTGACTGATTTTTAATCAGTTCAACAATTAATGCGATTAAGGCAACAATAAAAGTGCCAAAAGAAAGCATTAATTGAATAGCGTCTGAAACAGACACTATGGCTACCTCCTTTCAATAGAATTTGTGTTAGGTGTAAAACCACCATAAGCACCACTTCCTTTAAAGGAAAATAGCTACCGCCTTAGCTGTTTCTGTATGTATAATTATAGCGAAAAATGAGTAAGTAGAAAAGCCCAGTAATCATAGCAAAAAGCATGATTGCTGGGCTTTTTTTGTTGTTCTAAGGGAGATGCAGATGAACATTTTTCTAATGGAAAAGGTTATTTTGATGTTAATGGCTGTTGTGTACAGCTTATGTTATTATGTCTTTCAAGGGCTAATCAAAAGAAGGTGCTAAAATGAATAAGAAAGAAAAGAAAAAAGGTCGTTCAGTTTTTGGATTGATTTTATATTTCTTTGATATTCCTGAACGTAAACGTCATGAACGACAATATTTTCAACAAAAGTTAGATGAAGAAAGCTATGAGCAATTGGTTTCAGAATATTCAATTACAAAGGAAAGATATGATAAATTAAATAATTTGTATAAACTAATAAAGTCTGTCAGTATTATTTCTTTTTTAGCAAGTGTAATATCAATTGGTGCTAAATGGGGATTGATGACTTATAATCATGTTAGAAACAATATATCATTTGAACAAAAGGAATTTGCTTATTGGGTATTTGTTATGCTAGTTGTAGTAGTATTCGGTGTAGCACTGGCATTCTTGATCTTTATAAAAAATTTGATGATTTCCTGCGGATCAAGAGCTGATATGATAAAAAACGCTCGTGATATGAAAGCTGATATTCATAAAACTAAAGTAACTGAAAAGATGGATAGGAAACAGCAAATAACGAATAATAGGTAGGTAATATCAATGAATGATGACCAAAAAGTAAATTTAGGTAGTAAGTATGTTATAGAGATAGTTTATATTTTTTTCTCTGTTAAATATTTAATTAACTTGAATGTATTAAACGAATCGTTGAATGAACTAATTAAACATAAACACATAAGTTCATTTGCTATTATTGAGTATAACAATTATGAGCCAATAGGCTACTTTATAGAAGCAATTGTGATAATGGTTATTGCGATTTTACTAGTTTGGTGGTTTTTTCATTCGATGAGCTTTTCGTATTTTTCTGTTAAATATTTTAAGGTGTTGTTCTGGACATCATTATTAATAAATATTGTGATAGTAATATTTACAATTAAGCTTATACAAATTCCAATTTTAAAAGCGCTATTAACTGTTGGAAGTATAGGTTTAGGAATATTTGCGTGTTCATCAGAAAATTAGATGACGGCAATACTGCAAGCTGGACAGCTAACGATGCAACTAAGTGGCACGGGAAGCACCTGCATATGCTGATTACGGCAAGTGTGAAGAACACGCCAGATTTGATGGACTATCTAGATAAGGATACCAACAAGATTAAGGTGCCAAACAAGGCTACGTTCATTGTTAATGGCAAGGACGACCCAACTAAAGAGGTTACCGTAACGCCGAATAGTCCAAAGGCTAATGTTGAGAAATGGATTGAATTGCCGGAAGATAAGTAAAAAAGAAGCAAGATGGCTTTTGTCATCTTGCTTCCATAAGCTGTTAATCTGTGCTATCATTACCTTAGGGTAAAGATAAAAGTAGCGGAACGAAGCTATTAAGATTAAACTTTAAGGTGTTGCGTTCCGAGACACACTGGCATGTGTCTCATAGCCAACACCTATATGCAAAAAGTTGGATAATAGAATCACCTCGTTCTCACACGGACTAGAGACACATGATTGCTCATGTGCCTCTTTTATTATACAGCATATTTATGTCGGAGTAATTCAATTCTAAGAATTAATGTGCTATAATGACAAAAGAAAAGGAGTTCTACTGTAAATAGAACTCCTTACAGAAACCGCATAAGGCGGTAGCTATAAATAACTAGTTTATATTGTTTTAATAACCACTAGCTGTGCTGAAGCTAAGGTGGCTATTTTTTTGACTGATTTTTAATCAGTTCAACAATTAATGCGATCAAGGCAACAATAAAAGTGCCAAAAGAAAGCATTAATTGAATAGCGTCCGCAACGGACATAACTATCCTCCTTTCAATAAGAATATGTGTTAGGTGTAAAACCACCATAAGCACCACTTCCTTTAAAGGAAAATAGCTACCACCTTAGCTGTTCTGTATTTATAATTATAGCGAAAAATGAGTAAGTAGAAAAGCCCAGTAATCATAGCAAAAGCATGATTACTGGGCTTTTTTGTTGTTTAAAGGAGAGGCAGATGAATATTTTTCTAATGGAAAAGGTTATTTTGATGTTAATGGCTGTTGTGAGCGAATTATGAAGGTTGATGATTAAATGGTATTAGACTTTTGAGTTTAGTTAATTATTTGTATAATTGATTAATAAATGAAAGTCACAACCAAAAGGTGGTAAAAATGACTAAAAAAGCTAGAAAGAGTTTTCTAGAATTAGTGAGTTATTTTTTTAGTTTTAAAAAGCGTAGTTTACAAAAAGATATAAATTTTCAAAGGGAACTAGATAAGAAAAGTCAGACTGAATTATCAGCAGAACTTTCTAGAGCAACTAGAAAATATGGCTTTATAAAGATAATAGCTGGAGCTTTTACGTTGGGGATTACTAGTATATTCGTTACAGCATGTTTTAGTGGCTTTTCTAAGATTGGCATAGGGGAATATAATCAGTTAAGTAAAAATGCGAGTTATCAGATAACGAGTAAAGATATACAATTTTCACAGTCTGTGTTGTTCTTACTGGTATTTATATTGGTAGTTATTTTAATTATAATGGTGTACGTTGTGGCAGCTATAATGTCTAAAAGAAAAGCAAAGATTGAAATGATTAAGCGAACTATTTTGTGGGAGCGGTCATAATACTGGTGATTGCGCTTGTATTATTATGTTGGTTTCTAGTTGCAGCCTCTAACAAAGATGGTGATTTATATTTAGTTTCAGTATTTATTGTTGCAATAATAGCTAATTTATTAATTGCTTTCCTGACTATTAAATTTATCTACAATCCAATATTACAGTCTGTTTTAACCGTTGGCTTTTTTGGACTGGGCTCGATTCTTGTTATAGGAAATAGCTAGTGTACCATATACCGAATAAGGCTAATGTTGAGAAATGGATTGAACAACCGGAAGATAAGTAATTCAATTCTAAGAATTAATGTGCTATAATGACAAAAGAAAAGGAGTTCTACTGGACATAGAACTCCTTACAGAAACCACTGCTAAAGTGGTGGCAAAGTGATAAAACTATAAAGTAATCATCAGCTCGGTCAAGCTAAAGTGATTACTTTTTGTTTCTCGTAAAAAATTGCTTTAATACGGAAACCAGTCTTGCAATAGCAGCTGTCCAAGTAGTTAGGGCATTGGTCAACTTTGTAAAAGAATTGACCAAGACATAACTAGCCCAGACAATTGCTGCTAGTTGCAAGAGTGAAGTAACAATATCCATTGGATATTGGGCTATCCTCCTTTCATTGAGAATTTGTGTATGGTGAAAGCCACCATAAGCACCACCTCTTTTAAGAAGAAATAGCCACCACTTTAGCTGTTCTGTATTTATAATTATAGCGAAAAATGAGTAAGTAGAAAAGCCCAGTAATCATAGCAAAAAGCATGATTACTGGGCTTTTTTGTTGTTTAAATTAAGAAAGGATATTGTAATGGTTTCAAAATTAACAACTGCTGAAAAAGCTGCTTTAGTGGCTTTACATAAGAAGAAGGGTATTGCCCAAAAAGAATGGGAAGCACAAGTAATTGCTGAAAAAGGGCGGGAGGAGTTAGCTCAATTTGCTACAGAACAAATTCAGAAGGTTAACAATAATAAGGTAAGTACCCCTAAAGATAGTTCTGCTAATAAAGAAAAATATCACGAAAAATGATTTTTTTAGAAAAAAGGAGTAACAAATGTTTTTGACTATTCAAAATATGCTTAATAAGGCATTTTTAACAGGATTTTATGAATTAATGATCCATCCATATTTTTTAGATGTGTGGAATAACCTTAATAAAGGAACTAATACTTTACAAAGTAAGTTGACTGGGTTGTCTACTGGTATATTCATTGTTGCCATTATTTTGGGAGCAATTTTGTTAATTGGTGGGCGTTCCTTAAGTGAAACTGCTAAAAGTTTGATTACCAAGGCTTTGATTGCTACGGCACTTGTTGCTATGGCTACTGTAGCTATTCCAGCTGTTAAGAATCTATTTAAGTAAATAAATTAAAAGTAAGTGAAGTAGCTAATTGCTACTGGGAAAGGGTGGGCATTGAATGAAAGAGAAGGTAACTAATGTGGAGGTAATTTTTACAAAGCTGCCTAAGCATGGGAAGAAGTTTTTTTCTAAAGGCTTATTACTTAAAAAAGCGGTTGATATTACTGCTGCAGATCAAAGTATAAAAAACTATGCACGCAGTATGGAAAATGGTTCTAGCAGTCAAATTTCTTTTGAAATAGACAGTGATGATGAGAGCTTAATTTTTGAAACGGAAATTAAGCCTGAAGATGCAAATCAAGGCATTATAGGTTTAATTAGACGTGATACTGACGATGAAGAATTAGACGATGAAGATTTAACGCAAATTGAAGAAATTATAAGTCTAATTCAAGATGAATTAATAGACTTTGAAGACGATAGTACTGATGTTAAGGAGTTTGAAAAAGAGGAAGATGAGGTAGAAAGAAAGGACTTTGATGATAAAGATTATTCAACAGAAGCAAATTTAGAAAGTTCGACCAGTAAAAATAGAACTGATAAAGAAGCAGCTACTGATGAAAATTCTGAAGCAGACATAAGAGAAGATAAAACCAAGGTAGCTTCGATTGCTCCCTTGCCTGATGAAACAAAGTCAGCATTAGTGAATCAGATAGGTCAATCTTCTACATTTACAAATATTGAGGAAACAAATGGACCAGAGCTAGTTTCTTACACAGACTTTACAGACCCTAAAGATATTTATGATCGAATCCCAGCTAATTATGGTGTTAATGAATTTGCAGTTGAAAACATTAAACATGATTTGGGATATAAAGATAATCCATCTAATAAATATGATGAAGAACTTAATGCCTTCATCAATAGCTGTTTACAGGATTATGGTGTAAAAAATATTCAAAGTGGATATGATGAGCAACTTGCAAAATTAAAGGCAGAAATATTAGATAAATTAGGTAAAAAATATTATGAGCTTTCACCAACTGATTTGTCTAAGGAAGTTCGTGAAGCTGTTACTCCAAAATGGCAAGAGTTAGAAGAAGCAGCAAATAAACAAAAAGATAGTAATTTTGCTGAAGCTGAAAGAAGAAAAAAAGATGAACAATTACGGCAAGAAAAGATTGATGAAGCGAAGCTAGCAGATTACAAACAAAAGTTAGCGGCACAACGAGAAGCTGAATTGAATGCTTTCAATGAGAAAGAAGATGCAACTAATGCTGAACGTACAAAGCAAATTGAGCAAAAACTGTCTGCAGATAAAGAACAGAGTAAACATACTAAGCGATTAGAGCTAATTAAAAAGTATAATCAGACTTTACATGATAAGCGTAGTGAATTAGGTAATAAGTTTAATTTAGCCGTTCGTGAAAATTACGATCAACATAATGCTGCATTTACTAAAGGGTTACAAGAATTGGTCCCTACAGTAAGCAAGAAAAAAATCGAACTTCAGAATCGCGAATCTACTGATCGAATTGAAGCTCAAAAACGACAAGCTGACATTATTAGACAACGTCAAAAAGATGAAGAATTAAGACTTAAAAAACGTGAATTGGACCAGAGGCAGCACTATGAAGATTTAAATGCTAAAGCGATTAAAGAACTTCCAGATGCGATTAGATCTGCTTTAGTAGGTCAAACAAGACCGATCAATGTTGAAGTAAATCAAAAAGCCAATGAAGAAAATAAATCAGCTAATAAAGACTTAGTAATTGGTGAATTGGTAGAGGCTACTCCTGATAAAACACATGAGTTGGTTCAGAGTGATCAAGTTATAGACGATGGTAAGACTACACATAAAAGGAAAAAGTATGTGATAGGAGCAGGAATTATCTCAATAATATTAATTGCAGCTTTAGGCGGAACATGGTATTACAACAGTCTTGATAATAATCCAAGTACCACTAGTATAAGTTCGAAACCAAAATCAAAAGGGAATGGCAGGATTAAGAGCAGTAATAATCAAAAAGAAAAGTCCAAGCCTTCTAAACCTAAAAAGAAAGTTAAACAGGTTATTAAGAAGAAAAAATCTAAGCAATTTACTGACGTTGAAACTTATCGTAAATTGACTACATGGGCAAATAAACGTGATTTTCTAAATGGATTATTGGGACAAAAAGATGTTCGCTCATTACATAAAATAGCAACAAGCTATCCTAGTAAAATAGCAGAGTTGTATTATGTTATTGCTAATGAAGACCAATATCGCACTAGAAAAGTTTGGCAAGGTATGAATGTTGCCCAAAGGCAAGAAGCTTCTACAGCCGCAAAACAAGCGGTTGCGTTGGCATTCTATAACGTTAAAGATTGGCAACACGGATGGGAAGCCCGTTATGTATATTAAAAAAAAGAAGGAAAAAAAACTAAAGCGGCAAAGTGTTATTCTGGGTAAAAAGATCTATAGAAACTCTAATACTGCTATACACGAAGCCTGGCAAAGGAGAAGAGAAAAGGATAATAAAAACAAATTTTTTAATTTACGGTTGTTAACAATAGCTTTAATAGCAATTGTTATTTTTTTTGCAATTTGGTATGTGTATAATTTGCTGCTTGAAGCAGGACGACAAATTGATCAACCACACTTTAACTTACTAACAAATGGATTTGATTATAACAAAATTTACCGCTACGGTAGGCAATTCTTTCCAATTAAAGTTAAAAGTAGTTTTCTTCTATTTGATTTAATAGCTAGTTTAATCGTTGGCATACTCTTAACTAGAAAAATGCATTATGTTACTAAAAAAGTTGCTTTTAAGCAAAAAGGTGATAGTCGTTTTACGACAATTTCAGAGCTAAAAAGTCAATATACTAGGATTCCTGAAGTCGAAGAAAACTTTGAAGGATATGGAGGGATTCCAATCTCTCACTTAGGCAAAGATTATTTTATAGATCATGATACCGTACATAATTTAGTTATTGGTACATCAAGGTCTGGTAAGGGGCAAACTACTATTTTGCCTATGCTTGATAATTTATCAAGAGCTAAAGAAAAGTCTTCTTTAGTAGTTAATGATCCTAAGGGAGAGTTATTTGCAGCAAGTAGTGAGACACTTAAAAAACGTGGTTATGATGTTTTTGTTTTAAACATGGCTGATGGGGATAAGTCAATGGCATACAATCCACTTCAGTTAATAATTAAAGCTTGGGAACAGGGAGATTTGGGGCGCGCGATTGATTTAACCAGGACACTTACAGCAACTTTATGTAATGATCCAGATGATAAATCTAATGGGTGGGTACATCGTGATGCTGCTCATGGAATAGGTGGAATGATTTTAGCTTTAGTTAGCTATAATTTAAATCCTAACAACTTTAGTGATCACCGTACGCACCCTGAAAGAATTACAATGTTTAATATTGTTGATATGATTAGTGAAATTGGCTCAGTTACATATGCTAAGGATCCAGAAGATTCATTTGATAAAAGTTATATAATTGATGAATACTTTAATCATATGAGTAATGATTCTTTTGCAAAAAAAGAATATGCAGCTGCAAGTTCTAATGACGAACGTAGTCACAGTAATATTTATTCGACAATTAATGATAGCCTTTCAATATTTTCTACTCTTAAGAATGCAAAAATGACTAGTGAAAATACTTTAGAATTAAAATCAATTGGCTTTCCAAAATACCTTACTTTTAGATTGAACAAACAGTCCTTAGAAGGTAAAAAAGTTGCTCTTACTTTTTATGATAAACAAAAAAATAAAATCAGTGAATACAATGTTAAGCCAGCAATTGGAGGGTTTGTTGAATATAATTTTGATAGTAAGTTGGTATCTGGTGACTTTTTGGAAATTAAACATACTGGTAAGACATCTACTGGTAAAATTCTAGTAGAACGAAATGTTTATCGAATAAAATTTACAAAAGATGATAAATATGTCACGTTAAATCCATTGAGACATCAAGATCTGGCAATCGAAAATCTTAAACTTTATTATAGCGAAAAACCTGTCGCAATTTTTCTTAAAATACCTGATTCAGACTCTTCTAATAATGCTTTGGCTTCACTATTTATCAGTCAGCTTTATACTGAATTAGCTCATCAATGTGACTATGTTGCTGGCGGTAAGACTGTTAGACGAGTGCACTTTATTTTAGATGAATTTGGTAACATGATTCCTATCAAAGACATGGATCGGATTATGACGGTTTCGGCTGGTAGAAATTTACTATTTACTTTGGTCGTACAATCATATCAACAACTTTATGGACTTTATGGTCGTGAAAAAGGTCAAGTTATTAAAGAGAATTGTCAGAATCAAGATTTAATTAAATCCACTGATAGTTCAACTAATGAAGAATTTAGTAAACTGTGTGGGAATCAAACTGTTGAAGATTCTAATGTTTCTAAGACAAATTTAAATACCACACAAAATGTTAGTGTTACTGCAAGAAGTCAACCAATCATTTTACCTGAACGGGTTAAAGATCTCGGAGAAGGTGAAAGTATTGTGTTGCGAGCACTGCATAGACAGGATAACCGTGGTCGTAGTATTCGAGCTTTTCCTATTTTTAATACTGGAAAAACGAGAATGCCATATGCTTGGACATTCCTAAAAGACTTCAATCCTAATAATGACCCCAATGATTTAGAAATAATTGCGCCACATACACACTTAAACTTAAAAGATATAGCTATGGATTGGAGTTCTTGGCTTACGTGGACTGATAATGGTGAATTATTAGCATTAGAAGCATATCAAAGTTACTGTAAAGACGATAAGGCTAAACAACTTGATTTTGACAATGATTTGAATGCAAAAAACGAAGTTATAACTTACGATCACTCAAATTATATTGAGTTTTTACATGAACATGAGGGCGAAATTGATGAAATAACATATACGAAATGCCTTAAGTTGGCTCAAGACGAAAAAATCAAGGATATAAAAACTAAATTTCAAGATTTGTTAAGTAAAAATGAACAAATTACCGATCCGCGTGTGCTAGTCTTAGCAGCGGAACAAATTAAAAACTAGAAAAAGCACTGAAGATCTCAGTGCTTTTTTAATATTTTAGAAAGGAAAACATATGGGTAGGTTATTAACAATTAGCTATAATTTTCTATTAAATATACCTTTTTTGGATATATTTAGTGGCTTAGTTGATAGCTTTCAAAAAGCTACCAATAGTGGCGATTATGATCCTGCTAAATTAAAGGCTGCAGCAAAAGCTTTACAGCAAATTCAGCCTTATTTGCATTTTGACAATGCAATTAATCAGATATTTAGCTACCTAAAATGGGGTGTCATTAAATTTATCTATGGTATAGCTAATGCAGCAAGTGAATTAGCAACTCAAAGTTTGAACTTTAGCAGTCTACTTGACTCTAACAAATTAGATCCATTAGTGAAGAATGGAGTTATGTTGGTAGTCGGTGGCTTAATGACGGTAACTTTAATAATCGCAGCAATTAAGTATGGTACTGATTACCATGCACCAAAACTTAAAAATGTTTTTATGCAGTTATTAATTTCTGCATTCTTAATTTTTAATATTCAACCGATGATGCAGACATTAGTAGACTTTTCTACTGGTGCTTATAAAGGATTTACTCAGGCAAATAATAGCAAAGGTACGTCAGGATTACCGTATAAGTTGGTAAAGAACAACAGTAATGACCTTTTTGTATTGGTATCTAATAACTTTAAGGGGTTGAAAAAGGATAAACATGGAAATGTAGTACAACAAAAAGCTGTTCACTATGGTTCTTGGAATATGTCGCAGAATGACTTCAACAAATCATCTGCAGGTAATTTGTCAACTGTCATTACTCCAGATGTAGCAAAAGATATGTCTAGTAAAAAGAATGAAAAACAGTGGGCATGGAATCCAGATAACTTACGGTACATGCTTGAGCCTTCAGGAGCAAATAGTGATCAAAAAGGATATGGATCGTTTATTGCAACCAAAATTAATGAGCATTCATTGCCGTTTTTCAAAATTTTTAATGGTGGATATGAACGATATTCTATTAACTTTTTACCAGTCTTTATTGGCTTAATTTGTATCGCAGTGGCATTTCTTTTAGTAGCCTGGGTCTGCATTAAATCGTTCTTAGATCTAGCAATTATGCAAGTTATATTGGTTATTACTGCTTCAACAGATTTAGAAACAGGTGAGCGCACCAAAGCAGCAGTCGAAGACATCTTTCAAAGTGCAATCGTGATTGCCTTTCAAGGGTTAGAACTAGCTTTTTATGAAATAGTGGTTACTTGGATATCGGACGGATCTAACGGAATTAGTTCTAATCCGTATTTATTCTGTGTAGCAATGATAGCAGCTACAGTTACATTATTTGAAGGATCTCAAAAGGTTGCCAAATTCTTTGGTGTTGATACTGGTTTACAAAATGGTTGGCAAAGAATGGTCAGCACAGCTGCTGCAGGTAAATATTTGGCTTCTGGAGCAGGAAGTATTGCTAAAGGTAGTGCAAATGCTATCCATAAGGCAAAAACTGGTGTACAAGAAGTTGGTGCTGGTGTAGCCGGCTTTAAATCTGGATTTGAGGATGGATATGATGATACACCAGCTGATGCATCATCAACTTCCGCAACACTTAACGGAATTAAACAAGGAACTAAACAGGGATTGAACACTGCTAGAGCCTTGGGTTCCATTAAAGAAGGATTCACTTCTTCAGGTGGTAGTAATCATCAATTTAATAAGGCATTACGAAATGGTGAAGTTCAAGATCTTTCTACACAAATGGGTGAACGTATGACCAATGCTAACGGTGGATTAACTGATAATGAATACAACCGCGTTCATAAACCAGCTCAACACCATGATGAAAATGGTAATTCAAATGAAGGTGCATATGGCGATTATGCTCTGAAACATGCTCAAGAAGTATCTGAAAGTACACACAAAGCTGACCCAGTTGAACCTAATGGCGATGGTGTGGCCAAAGATTCGACTGATGTTAATAATGCAAGCAAATCCGTTAATGTTGAAGGTCAAACTTCACAAACCAACAATACAGTCTCAGAAAATCAAGCTAAATCTAATGTAGCTAACGACTCTACTACGGCTGTAGATCAAAAAGGTCGGAGTTTAGATAAGATCTTAGGGAATGAACATTCTGAAGTCGAATCTGAAACTATCAAAGGAGATAATACAGAAAAGATGGTTCATAAAGAATCAGGTATTGATAAGGTAAAGATGCAGACAGAAGCAAATACAAGTGAATTTGACAGTACTACACCTATGGATTCAATTAGTGAGACACCAGAAAATATTCATCAAACAAAAACATCCACTAATATCAATCAACCAGGAAATGAACATGACGTAACAATCACAAAACATGATAACAATAAAATACATACTGAAAGTATTAGTCAAAATCCAAATGAAGAAAAGGGTGAAAAATAATGTCTAAATATGGACAAATGCGAATACCTAAGACAATAAATGTTGCAATCAAGTTATTTTATGTTGACGCAAGTATTGTTTTTGGATTCTTTATCGGGCTTTTAGGTGCTAAACAAATTGCTACTTATATAGGCTTACAAGACTTTTATCAAATTGCCTTTATGATTTATGGTGCTATCGTTGGTGTAGCCTTAACTGCTACTACTAATTTGGCACCACAAATACGAAACTATAGAGTTTTGATAAATGTGATTCAACAAGACAAAAGTAAATATTATCCTATTTTTATAGAGGGAAAAAAGTGAGAATCAAACAGAATAAACGAGGTATCCACACAGGAATCTTTGGTTCAATTAGTGCAGCTTTTGGCTTAGATAAACAAAGTCGCAAAGATCAACAAGCAAAATCAATGGTTGACTTTTTGGGATATCGAAATGTTTTTTCGACAGGAGAAATAGTTAGAGCAAATGGAGCAATGGCTCGCCTGTTAAAAGTAAGGTCAACCGATTTAGTTTATCTAGATAAAACTACACGAGATCGATACTTAGATTCATTTACCAACTTTAATCGTATTTATACCGATGATTATAAAATCATCATTTTATCTACGCGCATGGATACAACCGAACAACAGCTTTATTGGCGACATCAACGAAATAGTATTCGTAATAATTCAGCGGATAATGCAGCTCGATTGTCTCTGATAAATGAAAATTTACAGCAAGTAACTGCATTAACACGCAATACTGACTACTTAGATATTAATTTTTACTTGTTGATCTTTGCTAAAGACAAGCATGAATTAGAACTGCATACCCAAAGTGCTATTGTTGCTGATGATGGTCTATTAGGACTAGAAACACTTACCAGAAAGCAAACTAAAAAGGTGCTATATCAAATGAACAATCTAAACAGTAAGTAAAGGAAGGGTGAAGAATTATGGCGTTAACTATTAAAAATACTCAAAAAGATAAAAAAAAGCTATCACATAAATTAAGTATTAAGCTAAATCCACGTAAAACAGTCCCAGAGAGACAAATACGTCAAGCAAACAAACAAGGCTATGATTTGCGATTTTTAGCTGAAACACAGCCACAAGGAGGTATTACATTTGATGATAATCGTGTTATTACAGCAGACGGCTATTCAGCTTGTCTATCCGTTATTCACTACCCAAACGAACCATTAATTTTATGGGGAACACAGCTAGGATTAAATCGTGACACGATGACAACAATTGATGTTAAGACGAATACATCTTATTCCGTAAAGAAAAAGATTGACCGTTCTATCGCAGAATTGTATGACAGAAAATATAATGCACGTAAAGCAACAGATATTTATTCAGCTGATCAGGAAATTGGTGAATTACAGAAATATGCTACCAGCTTGACTAGTGGTGGCGAAATTCCTAAACAAATAATTAGTAGAATCTTTGTTTATGCCCCTACTATTGAAAGGCTTGAACAGCAAATAGCAAATTTAAGCAAAAAGTTACGGGGTTATGGCTATAAAGTTAGTGTTTACATGTTTATGCAAGATAAACAATATAAGTCAATGACTACGCCAATAACAGAACAAGAACGTGACTTGGCAGCCACTCCTGAACAGGATATGCCAGCTTACGTTTTAGGTGGTGGTAGTCCTTTTTCAGCACAGGCTTTAAAAGATCCACGTGGAGGCTGGTTGGGACAAACAAGTACCAATGGACCTTTTTTCTTTGATCAATTTCGATCTACTAATTCTCGCAGATCTTTTAACATGATGGTTTTAGGTAAAATGGGAGCAGGTAAATCTACTCTATTAAAAATGATTATTGAGAACTCAATCGCACGAAATATGTTCTTCCGAGGCATTGACAAGACAAAAGAATATATACCACTAATTAAACACTATGGCGGTACAGTGGTTAATCTTGATGGCTCCGATGGTATGATTAATCCTCTTCAAGTTGAAGCAACTGCTATAGAACCAAATACTGGAAAAGTAGATGAATTAACCTCGTTTTATCATCATGTTTCAAAAGTGGATGTTATTTTCCGACTATTAAATCCAGACGCTTTTTCAGAAATAGAGATGGAAGAATTAGATTCGCTTTTGCGAGCATTTTATATTTCGTACGGATTACTTGATAAAAGCTTTCAAGCAAATCCTCAAAAAATTCATATTACCGGATTAGATCCTAACAAATATCCAACTTTTTCAGATTTTTTTGAGTTCGTTAAGGGGTTAACTACACCTGAATATTATCGCGATAACAATTTTACTCCTGACAGAATTAGAACATATGAGAAATTGTCAATTGCTTTAAGTTCCATGATTAATAATTATGGGCATATCTTTGATGGCCATTCATCAATGCGTGACTTAACAAACACTAGTTTGGTTTTATTTGATACTTCAAGTATTTCTAATATGAGCAAAAATATTTATCAAGCACAATTGTATACCGCATTATCACTAATTTGGAACCATGCTTTAATTAATGGACGTAAACAAAATGCTTTACTAGAACAAGGAAAGATATCAGCTGACGATGCACGTTATTTTAACGTTGTACTAGATGAATGCCATAATATCATTAACTTTGAAAACCTTTTTGCAGTAGATTATATAAAAGATTTTGAACGAGAGATGAGAAAGTTTAAGGCTGGTGTTATTTTTGCAACACAATCTCCTGAAGAAATGGTTCCTGATAACGTTGAAACAGCTCAACTTTCAAACTTAAAAATTGTTTTTGAACTTTGTCAATACAAGGCAATGTTGGCTATGGATCCTTCTCAACTAAGAAAAATAAAATTATTAATGGGAAGTTCTCTAAATGAAAATGATTATAAATCAATTCCCGATTTAAAACGTGGTCATGCAATTATTTCAATGGGCGGACAAGAACGATATCGTCTTACAATTCTACCAAATCAACGACAGTTGAAGTTATATGCTGGTGGTCAGTAAGATAAGGGGGCTTAGTAATGCAAGATAAGCCACACAATTCAAATTTAGTAAATTTAGTGAAACATAAGCTTAAACATAAAATTATTTTAGGCAGCATAGCAGGCAGTTTAATAGCGCTAGCTGTCTTTTATTTTGTCGCAATTTTTACAATAATTTTAGGAGGTGGCAGTACATCAACTGATTGTAACGCTAGTGACTTGAGCTCAGGTGATAGCAGTAATGGTGCAATAACTGGAGGGGCTTGGACTCAAAAAGGAACTAAGACTTATAAAAACGCTAAAGCCGTTTTTGAAGCTTTAACAAAAGATATTGGACTTAGTGGAGCCGCAGCAAGTGGTGTAATGGGCAACATTGCACATGAGTCAGGCTTTGACACTACTGCAACTAATCCTAGCGATGGTGGTAAAGGATTAATCCAATGGACTTTTGGGCGAGAAAGTAATTTGAAAAAAATTGCAGCTAAAAAAGGCAAAGATTGGAGCGACTTAGATGTTCAGATAAGTCAACTTGAAACGGATTTACGCAATCCGGAACTTTGGGTATCTGCCAAGTATCATGATAATAGTCTACTAAAGTTTGGACAATTAACCGATCCTAAAGAAGCTGCAAGTCGATTTTACATCTCTGGCATGGAAGCTGGAGGTGGGAATGCAAAAGATCCTGACGGCACAGAGCCAGCAAGACAGAAGAATGCTCAACAAGCATATAAGACTTTTAATGGAGCAAACGTACATGCAAATAAGAGCAAATTAAAAGCAGCTAGTGGAGGCAAAGTATCTACTAATTATAATGGCTCAGATGAAGATGAAGCATGTGAAGTTACTTCATCTGGTGAATGGGGCTGGCCATTCAAGCAAATTCCTAAATCAGGACCTGGTAGTAATGTTTCTGGAGCGCAGCTTTTTGGCAACACACGTAGTGGAAGTAATTCATACCATGACGGAGTAGATTTTGGTACTGTTCCATATAATAATTCAGATATTTTAGCTATTCATGATGGTAAGGTTACCAAAATTGATCATCAAGGTAACACTCAAAATGATCTAGGCTGGTATGTTGTTGTTAAAAGTAGCGACGGCTATTCAGAAATATACCAAGAGTTTGCATTTGCTGCGGCTGATAAAAAGCAAATAAAAGTTAGCGTTGGTGATCCCATTAAAACAGGTGATGTGATTGGTTATCTATCCAGTTCAACGAGTAATGTAACTCATGTTCACATTGGAATTACTAAAAAGCCAATTGAAGAAGCTATCAGCCATTCATTTTCACGAGCCGGTGGTTGGGTTGATCCAATTAAGACAATTAAATCAGGACTAAAATAATCATAAGGAGAAAAATATGGAAAATAAAAATCGACCTCGCAGCTACATTATTTATGCACTTACTGCAGCCGCATTGCTATTTACAGTTATGGCCAAACCAGATAAAACAGAACTTGATACAACTCAAGCAAAACTAAATCAAACCATAAAAGAAACTAAAGATATTAATAATGAGCAATATCAAAACCAAACTACTAAAAAAGTCATTAATTTACCTAAATCAAAACAAAAAGTAGCTACCAATCTTACTAAAGCAATTAGTGATATCTACGGTAATGCATCTACCAAAGAACTTAAAGAAGAATTCAAAAAGTTACAGGAGGTTTTGGGTAAAGACTTCTTAGAAAAGACTATGGGAAAGCCTCAACAACTTTATACCAAGAACGATTCAACAATTGTTTCTTTTGGAGATACGAGTAACTTATCTGAAGTTCCAATTACAATTAATACAACCTATACATACAAAAATTCTGTAGGTAAAAAGCTCCATACTAATAAGATGTTTATGATTAACTATAATTTTAAAAAAACACGAGTGACAAATGAAAACGAAGTTGAATTAAAACCAGTTGGGAGTGATGAGTAGTGAACAAATTAACTTTTCCAGAAAAAATTTCTATAGTAGTTCTGGTACTCAGCTTAGCTAGTGGAGGATACTTTTTAAAAGAGCAAGGTCATATAAATGAACAAACTGAAAAGACACAGCAAGAACTACAACAAGCTAAAGCAAAACTAATGGATAAAAAGAATCAGGTGGCTTCTAAAAATAAAAAAGCACTATTTAAAGATGATCCTAACATAGCAATTAACCAACAAGATGATAAGATCACAGAAACGGTTATAAGTAATGTACAGACAATGTTTAAAAAGTTTTATACCTATAAAAATGGCAATGACTACTTGTCTCGAAAAGATAAATTTCAAAGTCTATTTACTCCAAACCTATTAAACAATGAAGATCTTTTTCCAACCAAAGATTATCTGGTTGCTCAAATTAAAAATCATGATATTAGTGGTGAGTATAAAGAAAGCGAAGTGCAAGTGGGAATAAAAAAAGATAATACCATTCCTTTTTCGGCAAACGTCACATATCATATGACTAAAGACGATAAGTATGAATCTACTGTAACAGATGTGTATACCGGAAATATAAATCTAAATAATAATCGTTTTACCAGTTTGTCTCGCATAGGGCGTGTATCAGAAAAAGTAGAAAAGAACAATAATGCAGATAACTAGAAAAAAGAATAAATATTTATTAGTTAGCATAATCAGTATTGCTTTATTAATGTTGGGCAGTCATTTATGGCTTCAACAAAAAATTGTAGATTATCAAACTAGTAAACCTATTGTTAGACTATCTCAACCACAAACAGAACCAACAACTATTTTCTTTTATAAAGATAACTGTCCAGCGTGCCAAAGAATTTTTAAAACAGTCTACTTGGAAAAATTTTTAAAAAGAAAAAATATACAGATAGTTAATTTAAATCAAGTTGAAAATAGGCATTACATTTCTGAATTTGATTTACATGAGGTGCCCACTTTCATTCATTATGAATTTGGGCAAGAGACCAATAGATATTCTGGAATTAATAAACGAGAAATTCAAGAAGTTATAAACTGAGGTGAATAATTAGTGACAACTAAAAATTTTTATCGTGAAAAAATAAAATCACTGCAAAACCGCAATCATACTTTAATGATCGTGGTTTTTTTATTATTACTACTTAGTATTGGTCAAATTATTTACACCTTCAAAACCTTACCCAATAATTTGTATTCAATACAACAAGAATTAGTAAGTAAGAATAATACAATTCAAGATTTAGAAAACAAATTGGCCAACAAAGAGTATGAGGTAAAGCAAAAAGCTAATGATGAAGAATAATGAAACAAAACGGCATAAAAAATTCAAAAAACATAATCTAGTTTTGCAAGTATTAGGATTTTTTATTTTGATTTTAGTGGGAATAATAATTAGCCCGATGATGACCGGTAAAAAAGTTGATACTGAAACTAACAATCAGAACGTAACTGGTGATTCAATTTTGCAGCAAGCAAGTTATAAATACAATCCTGATAATGGACAATTGTTAGCCGAATATTGGATTGGAGATAAAAAAAACCTAGGTTCACTCAACGATGACAAAGATTTAAGTAACATTAAATATGCTACTAGGGCATTAATGGCTAGCGATAATTCACGGCTAAAAACTAAATCACATAAAATAAATGATCACTTTCTAGTAATAGAGATTAATAATATTAAACCAAAGTTCAATACGATTGAGGTAGATATATTGCCACAAAAGATTGATTCAGAAGTAGAAATGGGTGACTTTAATAAAGAAAACATCAACAAGTTTTTCATTAAAGAAGATAAAGTGATTTTATTGCAAGGAAATTTATTTAAGCAAAAAAATAATTATAAAGAAGACTACAACGAATTTATGATCACTAGATATCAAAAACTAATTAATCATAAACAGAAACTTGTCGACAAGGCAAATGCAACAATCACTCACGATCAGAATCAAATTGAAAAATTGGAAGCCCAAAAATCTAAAGCTACTGCTTCTGATAAAACAGATATTAAAAATCAAGTTGAAAATTATAGAAGCGATATTAGTAGCATGAATGAAAATAAAAAACTAGCTCAAGAAAAAATTGATGAAGCAAAAGAGAGCATAACTGCAATTAAAAATGGCACAGCAATCCAATAAAATAACAACAATCTATTCGATAAAGTTGCTCGAAGCTTCGAGCATTATGTTCGTTGGTTTTTGAAAAGTTGATTTAAAAGCAATTTTTTTCGAGCACTTTGATTGGTGCTTCGAACAAGGCGTTCGGAATAGCAATTATTTGACCCCAATCTACCAAATTGGGAATCGCTTGGCACAGCCAAGCCCAGCACGCCTCGACTCGAGGTGTGGGGTCAGATTCCCCTTATGCTCTTTACTAGACAGACTAAAAATTAACTTCAAAAAATAAAAAAACAAGGAAAGTAAGTGACAAATAAATTGGCTGAAATCAAAATCCGCCACGTATCCGAACAGACTAGATACGCGATTGATCGAATAGTTGCTGAAAAAAATAAAAATGCAAAGAAAAAAATTAGTCGGCAAATTTTTTTAAAAGAATGGTTAGAAAGAATTCCCGAAAATTATTTAAACCAAAAACAGGATTCAGAAGTTAGTCTGGAACTCAAAGAACAAAATAATTTGTTGAAAGAGAATATTAAAGCCTTAAATGTTTTAGCCGCATATTTTATTAGCAATGATATAGAAGAAACTCAAAAAGGTTTAGAATTATTAGAAAAAATAGGAGACGATAAAAATGAAAATTGAACGACAGAAAAAAATTCATTTTCAACTTAATACTAGATTGACCACGGATCAATTTAAAGCTTTGCAAAAAGAAAAATTAGAGAATCCGAAAATAAAAACCAATGCAGATTTATTCACCGAATTATACGAAGCATGGATAAATAAAAAAGAAGTTGAAAGTCAAGCTCAAGAAATTCAAAAATTAATTAGAGAGATTCGGTTAATAAAAGAGCAAGTTGCGATCAATAATGAAATGGTTGCTGACCTAATGAACTATCATGATCGAAATAAAATTCTATTGGGTATTGATGCCCAAATTTATAAAGATGCCAAGAAATTAGTTCATGAGCGAATGCTTGACGCCGAAGAAAAAAGTAATTTATAATTAAACTTTTTATTCTTCATAAAAAAGAAGCAAAGAAAAATTCTTTGCTTCAGTAAATGTTTAATCTGTGCTATTATAACCATGTAAGGCTAATAATAATAGCTGGAACGAAGCTATGAAGATCAAACTTTTAGGGTGTTGCGTTCCACGGTACACTGCAATGCACCTCATAGCCAACACCCATACACAAAAAGTTCGTCAAAACATAACTTCCTTTCTGTATTGAACCAGAGGTACATGATTGCTCATGCACCTCTTTTATTATAACAAAAATTTATTTAGCTTAAGTATCAAATTAGAATTCAAAAATATTTTGCAGTTACCGAACTTTAAAATGAAACTCAAAAGTCCCTTTTTAATTTATGAAAAGGGACTTTTTTATTTGCCTGAATAAATGGAAAGAGGGTTAAAATGCGTCCTGGAATAATTTTAACTTCAAAATTTACAACCAGTGCTAATAGACAAGCATTTGGAAGTTATGTTAGTTATATGACCAGAAAAGAAGCTTTAGACAGTAAAAAGTATTTAACCACAAAAGAGGAGGAAGAGTTAGATTTAGTAGAAAAAAATTTACACAAATTAGATTCCAAATATCAATTTAATCGTACTTACAAAGAAGAAGACAGTAAGCGAGCTTCTGAAGCTGAAAAAGTTTTAAATAAAAAAAGCTTTTGGTCATTAGATGACACGAACTTCGGCAATTATTTAGGTTACATGAGTCGTATCCAAGCTTTAGAAAACAAAAAAATTCAAACAGGAAACTTATCAAAATCTGAAATTGCAGAACTAGCCCGGGTAACCGATAGCAAAAATAATTTACTACAGGGTAAAGCAACTAAAGACAAAACTTTAGATGCTACTTTTACTATTGATCAAGATAACATTCAATTAAAAGATATGGGCACCATCAGAAATATCTTAAATAAAGCGCAAGAAAAAAATAGTGTTCTTTGGCAAGATGTTGTCTCTTTTGATAATAATTTTTTGAAAAAACACCATCTTATGGATTCTGAAACTGGAACAGTTGATACTGTTGCTCTTAAAAAAGCGTCACGAAAAATGATGGCAACTTTTCAAAACAAAATGGATCCACCACTAAATGATATATATTGGTTAGCTTCAATTCACTACAATACTGATAATATTCATTTACATTTTGCAACTGTTGAACGTGACTCAAGACGAGAAATTATCAATCGTGATGGTATAGATCAGCCAAAAGGTAGGAGACCTCAATCCGTAATTGATGCTATGAAAAGTTCGTTTGCCAACGACTTGTTAAATACTAGTGACTTGACACGTGAATTATCACAAGAGCGACAACGAATTAGACACGCTGTTAAAGAAAGTTTTACTAGACAAATAGAGCAGCCTGATTTGCAGACTCAAATTAACAAATTTATGCAAACACTGTCTGCAGATCGGCGTGATTGGAGCTATAACAAACTAAATCGTCAGCAAAAAGTTAATATTAATAAGATCGTTGATGGCCTGTTAAGTGACAACTCAGATTTTAATAACTGGAAAATCAATATTAAACAAATACAAAAAAATCGACAAGAATTATACGGTCAAAGTAAACGTGATAATAAAGACTATGCTCAAAATCAAATGTATGGTAAAGAAGGGATTTATGCCCGTTGTGGCAATGCCTTGTTATCTGATTTACGAAAAATTGATCGTGTTGCCAATGGTAGACAACGTCATCGCATAAATTTAAAAGATAAAGTTCCAGCTGATCAATACATTCAAGCTGTATTAAAAGAAATAAAAGGTGAAATAAAAGCAAAATCTGGGCAAACGTCTGCTACTTATAATGGAAGTAAAACGTCTAGACAACTTAAAATTGCCAAACATCAAACTACAAACTCTAAAATTAGATTGCCAACCATTAACAAATATCAATTACGTAAATTAAAAAGTCATCAAGAACTAGTTTTTGACAAAGGTCATGTTACTAAGGAAAAGCGAGCAGCTTTAAGAGAATATGATCAAATCAGCAAGAAAGTTGAGCGAACGAAAACAGAATAGTCTTATGCTGAGAGGAGCATTCTAAGCTCATTTTATTTATTTATCAAGACAATTAATCAACTAGACACGTAGAATTAAGATTCTAATTATTAGCAAACAGCACAAACAATATGCCGCATTCAATTAAAAAATTGAATGCGGCTTTTTTATGCAAAAAATATAGAACCCTTACCAAATTAGTAAAGGTTATTTTTATGAGGTAATTTCAAATGACAAAATATGAAGATAATTCAGGCAGAGTATCTGACCAACAAATAAAAAGCTTCTTACACGATGAAGACTTAGCAACTACTAAAGATCCCGAGGAAGCCATCTATATTTTAAGAGACGGCACCTTAGTATCAGGCGAATTTGCATACGGCGGCCGCTCAGAAGACCATCGCTGTATGCAAGGACTTATTTCTGAAAGTAAAAATATGTATCGCAATGATGAGGGTCGTAGAAAATTTTGGGCAGCTCTGCAGGGAAAAACTGAAATGGTTATGTTAGTTCCAGAATCAAGTGAAGCACTTAAAGCTAAAGGGCAATCACCCACTAATAAGCAGCGACAAATTATTAATCAGCTAGGCTATAGTCTTAGCGATTATACCGAAAAGATGAATTTGACCAAAATTAATACACGTACACCAAAAAAAGCAACGGAACAGCAAATTAATTCCGCAAAAGCTGCTGCTTTGAGACATAAAAGTCTTGGTTTAGGACGCTAAGGTGGTTCTCAAAATGAATAAAAAGTACAAATACACTCAAGCGGAGATAGCTGCTGCTAATAAAGTTGATATTGTTTCATACTGTCAAGACAGAGGAATCAACTTACAACAAATAAGCAACGACGAATTCAGAGGAGTTGAGCATGATTCACTAGTAATCACTCGCTCCAAAAATGCCTTCTTTTGGAACTCACGTCAAATACATGGACGTGGTGCATTGAATTTTGCTAAAGATTATGAATTAGAGAACGAGAGTACACCTAAGGAAAAAAGATTTATGTTAGCAATGGAACGGGTAACAAATAGTAACGCTTCTGAATTTGTTAAGGCAAAATCTGTTGAACGTACACCATTCAAATTGGATAAAGCACAATTTGATACCAAATTTTCAAAAGCATGGTCATATTTAGTTAAAACTCGTGGTTTAAATTCCAAATTAGTAAATTTCTACCATGACCAAAGTCTGATCAAACAAGATAAATATGGTAACGCCATATTCTTATGGAAAGAACCACAGACTAATAAAATAGTTGGTGCTTCTAAGCAAGGAACTTGGATCGATCATGATAAATACGGCAAACGTGGCACCCTTAAACAAATCGAGAAGAATTCAACTTATGGCTTCGGAGCTTCTTTCCCTAGTGCTGATCTGATTAAAGAAAAACAACTACCAGAAAAAATGATTTTCTTTGAGTCACCAATTGATGCTTTATCATATTCTAATTGTCATCCTAAGAATACGCGAACTCTATTTATTTCAATGGAAGGATTAAAAGAAGAAGTCTTTAAAAACTATCTAAAAATAGCTGGACAAAATAATTGGCCAGTCAGAGAAGTAAGCTTAGGTGTTGATAACGATGAAGCAGGTTGTAATTTTGTTACCAAAATGCAAAAAAATATGCCTGGTGTACAAAACGAGCAACCTGATAAGAAATTCGGTAAAGACTGGAATGATATATTACGTACCTATCGTCAACAAGAAAAAATAAAAAGCTTAAATCAAAACCCAAAAAAGAATTTGGCTAAACGTCAGGCCTTGTTGAAACGAGCTAGTCGTATGCGATAAATACTTGAACGTCCTACAGACAATATTTGTAGGGCGTTTTTATTTTGGAAAGGAAAATATATTTGAAACTTTTAATTTTAAACGAAAAGCCCAGTGCAGCTAAAAACTTTGCTGCAGCCTTAGGAGGATATAGCGGAACATTTAATAATAACCAATATGACATTGTAGCCGCTCATGGACACTTACTACAACTGGTTGACCCACAAGAAATGGTAACTAATTCAAGTGATAAAAAACGATTTGCCGATTGGTCCGATCTTGATTTTATGCCTTGGCCATTAGACAGGCTCAACTGGAAAACCAAACCAATTCAAGGTGCTAGTAAAACCTTGTCTACAATTAAAACCGCTGCTAAAAATCACGATGTAATTGTAATTGCAACTGATGATGATCCTTCAGGAGAGGGGGACTTGTTAGGCTGGGAAATTATTAATTACATTGGGTGGCATGGTACTGTATGGCGAATAAGATTTGCCGATGAATTACCAAAAAGCATTAAAACAGCACTGAATAATCCAGAAAATGCAACTAAGCAATTTGAACAACCTAAATATCTTAAAGGTAAGACTAGGCAACAATTTGATTGTGCAATTGGCTTGCAGGAAACTCGCTTAACAACTAAAACGGCAGAGAATAATGGCTTTTCATTTAAAAAAGCCCTAAATGTGGGCAGACTTAAAACGGTTATTGTCCATACCATAGCTCAACAAAACAAGTTAAGGAAAAATTGGGTCAAACAGCCTTTCTATGAAGTACAATTTAAAGATCAAAATGGTAATACTTTTAAAAGGGAATTTTCTACTGATGTTGCTTGGCGATATACTGAAAAAGCATCAGCTGAAAAAGATTTAAAGAATTATCCTAGCTCTGAAAATATTATTATTGATTCTAAGCAACTCAAGCATAGTGAACCACCAAAGTTGGTAAACTTAGCCACTCTTGGTGCATTAATACAAAAGTCTGGTTTTAAAACTAAAACTATTCTGGATACGTACCAAAAAATGTATGACGATCAAGTAGTATCCTACCCACGAACTGAAGATACCAAAATTACTCAAGATCAATATGACAAATTATTGCCACTAGCATCTAAAATTGCTCAAGTAGTTGATGTTGACAGTAAATTGCTAACGCATACGGTTGCACGCCCTAAATTTATTACCAAAAAAGCGGATCATGGCGCAAATCGTCCTGGTGAAATTGTGCCAAACTCATTACAAGAAATAGAAGACAAATATGGCCGCTGTGGTGTAGAGATTTATAAGGAAGTGGCTAAAAGTTATTTAGCAATGCTATGTGAAGATTACACCTATAATCAAATAAAAGCACATTTAAATAATAATCCAGAATTCAAGACTACAGTTAACCAGCCTCAAGATTTAAATTATAAATTAGTCTTTAATGAAGAAAAACTCGAAGATAATAAAAAAGACAATACTAAACAGCTAGGGTCAATAGCAAATAGTTTTATTTATGAGGGTACTAATACTCCACCAGCAAAGCCAAATTTAAACTTTATTCGTAAGTTTTTAGAAAAAAATTCTATAGGTACAGGTGCAACACAACTTTCAACTATCTCTGAGTTGTCTGAAGGTACTTCTGCCCAACTTAAGATTGTAAAAGGTGTCTATGAAGTCAACGCTCGAGGTGCACTTGTAACTGCCTTGACAAAAAACACCTGGATTAGTCAAACTAAGATTACCAAACGTTTACAGGATTTACTAAATGAAGTTGAACACAAAAAGACTAGTCCTCAAAGAGTCATGGAAATAGCGAATCAAATTATCGAACACGACAAGCCCATTATTTTACAAAACATCAATAACATGGATACTGAACCAGAACTTGAGGCATTAGCAAGTGAATTAAAGGGTCAACCAATTGAAAAATTCAAGGGCACTTTTTCTAAAAATAATCAGGAAGTTAGCATTCCTATTACAATTTATGATGGACATAAAACTACATTAGATGAACAGCAACAAGCCTTAGCATCAAAAACAATTACTTATCAAGTAACTAATAAAAATGGACAAAAAGAAATTCATGAAGCGCATCTAGGAGACTATACCTATAAAGAGAAACAGTACTTTGGCTGGATTGTTCATCGTCAAAGTTTGAAGTTCATCTTTACTGATGGCAAGGAATACTCTATTCCTACCACAAGGTCAGGACATCAGTGGACTCAAGATGAAATCAACCAACTTGCACAAGGAAATAGCGTAATTTGTGAAAATTTAATCGGTAAGAAAGGGACTTACTCTGCTAAACTAACTTTTAACCCGCAAAGCAAATATTTGTTTGATATGGATTTTATCAATAAAGATAATAAGTTGGAGTTAAATTTTATAGATGGTAAAAGCTATGAAATTTATCCTAGATACTTTGATCATACGTGGAAAGAATCTGAAATTAGGGAGCTTTCCTTAGGAAACAGTGTAGTCATCAAACTAAAATCAAAAAAGGGTAGATCTTACAAAGCCAAAATAGCATTTAATCCTGATAATAAATACTTATTTGACCGTGAATATGTAAAATAGCCTGTCAATATCGAACGTTAATAGACCAAATTTTAAAAAAGGTATAATATACTATAATAATTAATTGAATAGAAGGTATAAAAATGCATTTAACAGGAACCAATGAATTAGAACAAAAAATCAAAAATATCGATTATACAGAAGTTAAAGCCAAAATAGAATCCGCAGTTGATCAAGACGAACGTGACTTTTGGTTTTCGATTTATGATCGCGCGCTTCAATTACGACAGAAAGATATTATCAATAAGCAGGAATTTGTAAGATGAGTATTGACTTTTACATGTTTGCCGGAATTAATGGTGCTGGTAAATCTACTCTTTATTCCTCTACAATTGATTCAAAGCTAAAAACAAGCAAGCGTGTCAATGCAGATGAAATTGCCCATAATAATAATTGGGATTGGCATGATCAAAAAAGTAATTTTAAAGCTATGAGAATTGAAGTCAAAACAATTCACTCATACATTGCTGATAAACAAAGTTTTAATATGGAAACAACGCTTGCTTCTTCACAAAAATCATACATCAACATATTAAATGAAGCTAAAAAGCAAGGTTTTGCTACTCATCTACTATATGTGGGGTTAAATAGTCCTGAATTAGCTAAAGAAAGAGTTAAGGCACGAGTAGAAAAAGGGGGACATGGTATACCTGATGACATCATTGAACATAGATATCCTAAATCGATTAACAATTTAACTAAACTAGCCCCACTATTTGACACAGTAGAAATTCATGACAATAGCAAAGTCTTCCAAACAGTCTACGCAAGAGATAAAAATAAAATCTTGATTCAAGATAAATCTATAAAATGGGCGCAAGAATGTATTAAGCTTGATACTAAAAAAGTTAAAGAAAGGCTTTTAAAAAGAGCTCAAATATATAAACATCAAAGTCGTGAAAGGTAAAATTCAATAATGAAAATAAAAATAACTAAGAATAAGCTGCTATCAGCTGGATTAGGTTTAATTCAACTAATAGCAGCTTTTTGTATGTACTCAATTTGCCAAGCTCTTATTTTAAATATAGCAATCATAAAGTTATCATGGAAAAGATGGGGTGTAGTATTTATTACCACCCTTGCAATAAGCCTTCTAATTTACATGGTAATTAAAATATATCAAACTAGGACTAGAGACGATTTTGATATTAAACCACACTGGTCTTATAACCGTTTGCTATGGACACTAATATGCACTTTTATAATTTTATTTATTCAAATAATTGGTGGTCTTTTAACTAAATCAACATCTGCCAATCAAACAGCTTTACTTCAGCTACAAAAAATTACTAATCCAATATTTATAATCTTTTTAATAATCATTGGACCACTTTTTGAAGAACTGATTTTTAGGGGTATCTTTTTCAACTTTTTCTTTACCAAAGACACATTATTAACAAAAATATGGGGCATATTTATCAATGGAATTATTTTTGGACTTTGCCATGAACCTAATTTTAACGGCTCTTTTTTAACATATGCACTTTGTGGTATGCTTTTAGCAATAGTTTATCTCAAAACTAAAGATCTAAGATACTCCTATATTTGTCATGTCGGCAACAATTTACTAGCTTTATTTCTATAATCTAAGAAAAATCAAAGAAAGACGTTATTCCCGAAAGTGAGTAGCGTCTTTTTACTAATTATCACTTTGTGAATTATGCTGATGCTTTTTGATTTTAAATTTGCATTTTGGGTTCTTATATACTACCATGTAATTGTGAATTATTTATAACTTTTATTTCGGAGGGAGAAAAATATGATAAATATAGGAATAACAACAACTTAACTCAAAAGGAGTTAAAAATGGTTAAAAAATTACAATTTGATTATTATGATGAAGATGAATTTACAGAGTTTCTAGATTCTTTACCAGTAGCAGATGCTGCCAGTTTTGCTAGACTAATACAACGTGTAGAAGAGATTGGTATTACAACTAGTGCTAAAGCGGATTGGATTGCTCCTATCCATGGCAAAAAGTACCAAGGGTTATTTGAGCTACGTTCCAAACATGGTTCTAATATTCAAAGAGCACTGTATTTTCATAAAATTGGAAATCATTATCTAATCACAAATTGCTTTACAAAAAAATCACAAAAGACGCCAACTAAAGAATTGAATAAAGCTCTAAATAGAAAAAAGATTTATGAAAACAACAGTTAATGTGAATAAATAGGAGAGTCAGCTATGGACGTATTAGATAGATACATCAGAGACCGTAGCCAAAAAGACCCTGAGTTCAAAGAAGAACTTAAAAAGGCTGACGAGAGACTGGACGCTAGTTTAATGTTAGTTAAACTAAGAGACGAAGAAGGTTTAAGTCAGCGTGAATTGGCTAAAAAGGCTAATGTTGCTAAATCAACGATTACCAAGATTGAAACAGGACAGATGAACCCAACCTTTAATCTTATGGATAAAATTGTTACAGCAACAGGCAGACAAATAAAATTGGAATTGATATAAGAAGCTTAAAGGTATTTATCATTTGTATGTTGTCAGTAAACAAATTGCGATCAAATTATAGATAAAAAGCTTAATACTTATTAAATACCTACTTCTCACTATTGAGTGGGAAAGCAGGTATTTTTGTATGCAATTTTTACCTATCATTAAAAGTAAAATTTTAATGATAGGTAGCAAAAAAGTCGAAAATAATTTAAAATATAAATTAAAATTTCTTTTTGAGTAGATTTCATTTCTTAACTTCGGCTCCCACTCGGGAGCTTTTTTATTGCACACAAAAAGCCCGCCCTAGAGTTGATTATCCAAAACGAGCCTTCACTTTATAAAATTCACAAAATACTTCTTAGTTTTTAGCATCATTAAAACGTGCTAAATAATGTTATACCAGCTGTCCAACTGTAAATTAACTATTTTACAACTTTATTACTATTCATTAACTTTGATAGTACTTCACAATTTATCTTTACTTATTAAAAGTCCTTCTTTGAAAATGCGTTAAAACCATCAGTTAATCGCTCTTTTGATTCAGAAGAAGTGGTTAAGGACTTTTTACTAATATTTGAGTTATTTGCTACTTCACTCTGGTTATTATTAGTTTCACTCAAAGCGTCTATTTCATGAGAAAGGGCTTCTTTGATTATCTTTGACTTCATAATTAATGGATTTTCTTCAAAAAAGTCCATAATCTTTTTATCAACAATTTTTTCAGAATTTAGTCTCACAGTTATAGTTGCTACTTTTCCCATTCCTATTTATTCCTCTTACTTTCCTGATCTAAGCCAAATTTATAAAAGCCATCAACGTTAGCAGTTTCAGTTTCAGATACAAACTTAATTTCAGTTTCAGCAAACGCCGCTTTAACGAGTTTCCGATTTACTAAATTTGCTCCACCACCGGTTACTAACAATAAATCAATATTTTCGATGTTTTTAAGAGTAGTTTTGACGTTGGCTATAAGCTGCCTAGTAAATCTATCAATCTCTTTATTAACAATATCAGTTATATCATCTTTTCTATTTGCTGAAAATGTATAACTAAACTTTTTGTCTTTCATTCCTTTTCGTAATTCATCAGCAAGTTGATGTAAACTAACATGCCCATCAATTTGTTTATCGATTACCTCATACAGACTGTTTGCACCAGTATTAAACTGTTGTCTATTTCTACCACTCAATTCGAAGTTAAGAATGGTGTCAATTAGGATAGTACCTCCACCAATATCAACAACTCCAATCATTTTATCAAGTAAGTCTTTATTTTCAATAAATCCTTTGTCATCAAGCAACTCATTATAAAGGGTACCTATTGGTTGAGGCAGAATATAAATTTGTTTTACACGTACAGTTAAAATTTGTCCATCGATGGTAATTTGATGCTGTCCATCAAGTACTTCTGTTATAGCATTTAATTTTGTTTGATCAGCATAATCACCCGTGGGCAAACCTATTGTAATTGCTACTTCCAAAACTCCTTTTTTAGCTTCTACAAAATCTCTAGCTAACAATCCTATTGAAAAATTAGTAAGCAATTTAAAAGAATCATCTTCATACCGATTCCCATACATAATAGTGTCAACCATATACTCATCAAGGTGTAGCTGACTTATATCTTTTCCCCAAACATATTCATCTTCACTGAACGGTACTGAAAAAGTGTGAGTATCCTTATTAGAGTTATTGGTACCAAAAGAAATAGGCATGTCTGCTTTATACAAAAAATTAGACGGTAAGACGTATTCCCCCATACTACTTCTTACCTTAGTTTGCTTATTCCCTAGATCTAAACTAAAAACTTGCATTTTTATTTTCTTCCTTCCTTTATATGTAATATTAATATTACATAATGACAGCTTTTAAATATTTATATTGTATATTATACCACATTTTTGAATATTTATAGGTATTTAGTTGAATTATTTATTTAAAATGTTTCGTTTTTAAATATTTATGTTTATTATATGTAATTATGTAATATAAATATTGCATTATTGAATATAATGATGTAATATAAATTATGTAAGAAAAAAAGCCGGTAAGTGTTACAGCACTTACCAGCTTAAAACCTTATATGTAAACTATTACGAGTACACAAAGTTTTCAGTTTAGATCTGAGATCATGATACCATTCAAAAAACTTTGTGTCCAACTATTCTTTTTAGGAGAGATACACAATGAACGCTGTTCCTTATATTCAACAATTATTCACAAATCCAATTTTTATTGAAGGGTTAGTATTCTTGGCAATATATAAATTTGGCTATCAAAAGCATCCAAAATTCAGAAGATTTTTACAGAGTTTATTCGAATAGAACCCAAAAAGAGAGAGCAGCTTTGCTCTCTCTTTTTTTCTAATTAAATTGTGAATAATCACAAAACACAAATCACATGTGATTTGTGTTTTGTTTTTTGTAACAAGTAACAAGTTACTAGTAATTTGTTACTTGTTACTTGTTTCTTCATCAATGGCTTTTTGTAGCATTTGCTCAATCACATCAACCATTTTCATATGCTTTTTAAAAGCTATTTCTCTTATAGATTCATATTGGCTTTCTCTAATTCTAATCGGCTTTGCTTTTTCCTTTTTAGCGAATGGACTCTTTTTGTTAAAATCACCATCATTAATATTAATAGAACCTAATAAGTCATCACTCATAATTATTTATCCCTTTCTTGAATACGATTAAGCAATTCTTTCAGTACTATATCGTACATATTAATAGTTCTCGTATCCCACAAGTCTTTGTTAGAAATACCCGATTTACCAAATCGTTTAACTCTTTCTCGATTATAAATAATATTAATTAACATCGCATTTCCAAGAGACTTTTTTGCTTCCTTAAGTATTTCTTTATCAACTGCACCAGTGTTTTTCATCAAACATGGAATGATTCCAAGCAAATCAAATTTTGCTTTATAATCTTTTCTCAATTGTTGTAAATACGAAACAAATTTTATTGAACTGGAATAGCTTTGCTGTTGGCTTTGCATGACCATTACAACATAATCACTGGCCAGTATGGCATTATTTGTAAAGACTGATAAAGTTGGCGGTGTATCAATCAATACATAATCATAGTCAGATTTAACGTTATGAAGTAGAGCTTGAAGTACCAAATATTGTTTATCTTTACCATAATCTTCAGCAACTTCAGGAAATAAAGATAAATCCCAATTTGATTCTAGTATATCTAAATTCTTTGATAATTTGGTTGTCGCAATATGTAAATTCATGTTTCGAATTCCATTTATGAAAGAGTTTGAAGCAGCTTTTACGGGTTCAGAAAAAGTTTTATTTAATATTTCAGTTGCATTTGCTTGTGGATCAAAATCAACACATAAAACTTTTTTATTTTGAAGTTCACTTAAAATATACGCAAACATGACAGTTGTTGTCGTTTTACTAACGCCACCTTTAAAGTTGGCAATTGTTATTACTTCAGTCATTTTATCACCTCACAAATAATATTAGCACTTTTTGTTACTTGTAACAAGTTACAAAAAACAAGATACATGTTACTTGTAACTTATATAAATTATTGACCAACATGAAAAGATATGTTACCTTAAGGCTATACAGCTTGGCACTTCTTTTTGTAATTTACTATATGCGAATAATCTTGATAGCCAATATAATAACTGTATACAAAAAAACCGAACTAAAATAGTTCGGAAGTTCTGGCAGTGCATAAGCACCACTTAGTTTAATTAATCCTAATCGCCAAAAAAGAATTAATTACAATATCTTTATGACATAAATTGTACTCCATGCTAGTAATTTATACAAGTACTAGTCTTACGAATTGATGTATAAGGAACTAAGCAAGCGCTTAACTGCATTGCTTAGTTCTTTTTATTGATCAATCTTTAATAGGAGTCGACTATGTCAAGTGCAAACAATTTTAGTTTTATTAAAACTCAACAAGCGTATCAAACAAGATTCTTTCAGTTCCCACAAGTTTTATTGTATGGAGAAAAATATGCAACTCTAAGTGATAGTGCCAAGCTAGGCTACATGGTTTTAAGAGATCGCTTAGATTATTCACTACGCAACAATTGGGTTGACGAAGAAAATAATGTATATTTCATTTTTACTAATGACCAGCTTCAACAATTGATGCATTGGTCAAAAGGTAAAGTTATCAGGGTTAAGAAAGAACTCGAAGCAGCAAATTTGTTATACCAACGGAAAATGGGTTTTGATCCTAAAAAGAAGAAAAACTTACCTAACCGTTTATACTTGGCTGACTTAAATATTACTGCTCAAGATGTTTACGTAAAACAAGACATCAATCCAGAAAATATCCCTTCAGCCTTAGAGCCAAGCGGAGGTTCCAAAATGGGACTCCGACAGTCAAAGTCAGAAAGCCTACAACCACAAGGAAGTTCCAAAATGGGACTCCGACAAAAACAAGCTTCAGCCTTAGAGCCAAGCGGAGGTTCCAAAATGAGACTATATCAAGACAAGACTAATATACAAGATACTATACAGATACAAGAAGATACTGACGAGTGGGATTTCACTTCAAAAAATTACTCTCAAGAACAAGTTGAAGAACAAAATCAGGATCTGATTAATCACATGAAAGACTTTCTCCGTAGCTCAAATGCTGATGGTCTGCAATTGGATTTCTTTTTGTCAAAAGAAGCCATAGAACGTATTTGTTCGTACGCACGTACACCGCAAGTAGCAAATCAATTTATCAGCACAATTCTGCTAGCTAAAAACAATGCAGTTAAAGACTTTCAAAAGAAATGTGCTGATTGGAACATTGACAGTATCGGCATTGGCATTGTTTTTGATGATGTTGATTCTAGCGAACTAAAAGACGATGTAAGTCTGACGATTAGACGCTTCTTTAACCGTATTCGCAGTTATGAATATGACGACAGCAAGCAAATTAAGAACGTGCGAGGTTACTTGTATAAGACTATGTATAACATGTTTTACCAAAATTTAGATGACCAACTTGAAGCAAGGGAAGCGGAAGAGCATAATGGCCTTAAAATTAATTCTGAAAAGCACGATCTTTAATCCGATAAATTTGCATTCTAGATATGCCGACAGTTCTTGCTATTTCTGCAATTGGTATTTCTTGTTTTAACATTTTTACGACTTCGGTATAAATAAATCTTTTTTGCGGATTCGGTGAATCAGGGGCATAAAGCCGTGTGCCACCTTTGTATGCTCCACGTTTTTTTGCTAAGGCAATACCTTGTTGCTGGCGCTCTTTAATACGTTTGCGTTCTTCTTCGGCGGTATATTTATAAATTTCTAAAACTAAGTTGGTCAATAGATTTTTTAAATTAGGATCACTAACACCTGCAAAGCTGGGCAGAGATAAAATATTTAAAACAGCCCCTTTTTGTTTGATTTGTTCAATAATTTTGGTTAAATCATCAGAATTACGTCCTAATCGATCTAAGCTCAAAACTACCACTTCATCTTCTTCATGAATGTAATCGAGCATTTTTTTAAGCTCTGGTCGTTCCATATTTTTTCCGGAAATTTTTTCTTCAAAAATTTTCTTTACACCAGCTTTTTTTAAAGCGTCAAGTTGTCTGGCTAAATTTTGTTCTTGAGTACTAACACGAGCATATCCAATTTTCATTTTTTATATTTTTCCTTGTTACAGTTTAGATGTTACACTTTTAACTTTTATTATACATAAATTGTATCATGTAAAAAAAGGGAACACCCTGTTGTTACAAGTGCTTGTAACTCTCTAATAAAGTAGCAAGAGCTGATATAATTAGGTATGCAATTAGTACACGTAATTTTCAATTTTCAGAAAGAGAGTTTTATATGACCGAAATATATAATTTAATAAAAAGCTTTATAGAAAAGCTAGGTAATATTAATGTAATAATATGGTTACTGATTTTGTTTATTTTTTCTTTCTTTTATAGAGGGACACTAATTCAATACAAGAAAGCTTTGACAAGTAGCTTTAATAATTATAGTGGTGTATTAGGTTTATTATTAATAGTATGCTTTGTTTGGATAGTAACATATGTGATTATTGTCTTTTATAATAAGAGAAGGATAGAGAAAGCAATTAAAGATGGAAAAATTATAGAATCACAGTTTATAGCTGTAGTTGATGAATTCAAAAATAATTATTTTTTGCCCGTGTCAAGTTTATCTAATACCATTATAGAAATATTTTTAATTTGCTTGTCACTTTTCAATTTGGTAGGAATGGACTATTCAGTTTTTGTAAGTAATGGAAATTGTGCTTTTTCTATTACTGCAGTTTTAAATATATTGGCTGCACTGGTGCTTACGATTCCAAACATAAAAAATTTTTTTAAGCCTTCAATTTATTCCGGGGATAAAAAAGTTTTATAATTTACATTAAGTAATCATTTTAGTAATTAATATTCATTTAGCTAAAGAGTATGCAGCAATTAAGCAGTGCCAGCTAGCGTAAATTTAATGGAGATGATATTTACTTGGAAGGACTATTGAGCATATGCCATTGGTTGTTATATTGGGGAAAAAAGATTGTTATAGATCTCTTCATGGATGCAAAAGAGAATACGGCTTTTCTTGGAGTAATCGCAGCCTTTTTAACTTTATTGTATACATGGTACAGAGATCGAAAAGATAGAACGCCTACTTATAGGATAGACATAAATGTTATATCTTATTACTCCCAAGATTTGTCTGGTACAAACGAACTTAAAGACGATTTAGTATATAAAATTACTCTTAGGAATATAGGAAATCGTATTTTAGAGCTAGAAAAATTTTGTTTTGTGCAGGAAGATGTAGCAGTTAAACAACCCAAGTTTCATAAAAGAAAGCGTAAAGATAAAAGGCATAGTTTATCTTATTGGATAGAGCATGGCCCAAAATATGAGCTAGGTTATTTTGACATAAATAACGTCAAAAAGGATAATTCGGATCAAGTTAAATTTCCCAAAGTGATTGCGCCTGGAGAGTTATTTACTTTTTATGTGCATTATAAAGATCTTGATACTGAAGCTCAATCAGAGTTTGATAAGCATAATGAAAATCTAGCAGCAGCTTTGTTTGCTGTTAAGGATGGTGAGAATAGAGTCCATTTTGAAGGTCAAGATAGGCCATTTCTGCAATGAGGTGCACTTTTTATTCTAAAAACTTAAAATGAGTATAACTCTTAAAAATACCATGAGATCGTTTTGCTTGTATCAATTACTCTAAACTCAAAAAAATAGCATAAATAAAAATAAGCACAGTCTGTAGTGCTTATTTTTATTTATGCTATTTTAAATGATGATTTTGATAATGTCTTTTAACCTTTTTATGCTTTTTATGATAATGATTCATCTTAATGATAAGAAAAATCACTGCTAGCAAAGGCCAAATAACAAATAAAACAATTTTAAAAAAGTTATTACTTGGATCACTGCAATAAGCCGTGCTAAAAAAATTCAATGACCAGTTTAGTATTTGTTCAAAGACTTCTTGATAATTTCTTTTTCTCTTTCTCTTTTTGTTTTTCATATTGATTTCCTTTCTAAATAAATAATTCGAGATATAAGCTAAAGATATCAAGGAACTCGATCTAACGTATGATTTACTTTTTTTTCGGAAAAACGGTCCTAAAAGTAAAAAGCTCCACGTAAAGTGGGGCTTTTTGCTTACTAATTTTTTCAAATATAAATTAGTATGTTAAATTTTTGGATTGAAAAAAGTATAGTATTTTATTTATTTTAGCTATTATATTCCAAAAATGCTGATGGTTCAGCATTTTTAAGAGTCCATAAATCGTTGAAAAATAGTTAATTCACACATTTTATAGTATTGTAATAGCATAAATGAACTTAAGTTTTATAAAATACATACTTTACGAAACTAAATTAAAAATATTGCTTCAAAAGATTGTGTCAACCACAAGGTTTAAAGCAAACAATATCGAATTTTTTGAAAAAATCATAACTCATGAGTTGTGCAACATACTAAAAATAAACTCATATTAAATAAATTAAGCTGTGATTTTTTTAAATCGCCTGTACAATGTTGCATAGCTGATGCCTGTCTTTTTAGTAATTGATTTGTAAGTCCAACCTTCTTGATATAACTTGTATGCCTTATCAATTTGGTTTTTACTGTAAATTTCAGGACGTCCTTCGTGAAACTCAGGATTGTGCTCTTTAGCAAAGGCCTTACCTTCTTGAGTACGCGAAAGAATCATATCTCTTTCAAACTGTGCAAAAGCAGAAAAAATTGTAAAAATAAGTTGTCCTGTAGGTGTGTCATCAATTTTTCCAATATTGAGAATATTAACTGTAACACCGCGATTAAAGAATTCTTCAATCACCTGTAGCGCTTCACTAGTGTTTCTAGCAAAGCGATCAAGTTTGGTAACGATTAGTTCATCACCTTTTTTAAGGTCAATCATCAGGCTGTTAAATATTGGTCGTTGAACTGTAGTGCCTGTAAATTTTTCCCTAAAGATTTTGCTGACACCAGCTTCTTTTAAAAGAGATATTTGTGTTTCAAGCTTTTGCCCTTGAGTGCTAACACGAGCATAACCAATTTTCATAATTAATTTTTTACCTTTTTATTCAATTTTTCAGCCTTAAAAATCTACAATAAAAGTACTCAATTAAAGCAAATTAAATGGCTAAACAATTATAAGCATTATAGCATTTATTTTTGTCAATCACAACTCATGAGTTATGCAACAATTAGATAGATTGGATAATTATAGTTTTACCTTTTTATTAAGACTAATTCAGAAAGTGTTTGGAAAACTGGAGTAAATCATGGAGAAAAAGAATTCTAAATTTAAGTTTTATGATGCAGATCAAGTATATGCGAATGTTTTTGGTAAATTCCCAATGGTTTTGCTGCATGATCCTAAATACAAATCTGAATTAAGTTCAGATGCAAAGATTGCTTATATGGTTCTTAAGGATAGGTTAGAATATTCAATTCGTAATCGTTGGATCGATGAAGAAAATCATATCTATTTTATTTACACTAATCAAGAACTGAAAGAGTTGTTTGGTTGGAGCGATAGCATAGTTCGAAGAGTAAAACATGAACTTGAAGATATTGGCTTATTGTATCAAAAAAGGATGGGGTATAATCCTAAAACTGGTAGAAATGAACCAAATAGGTTGTATTTAGCAGAACTTGATGTTCAGGCAAAAGATATCTATTTAAAGCCCAAGTTTGCTGAAAAAGACACTTCGATCTTAGAGCGGAGCGGATTGTTCAAAAACGATGATCCGCAAGAGACCGTTAAAAGTCAACGGCCACACGGATTGTACGAAAACGACGATCCGCGTAATTTCGTTGATAAGGGACAACAAGCCTTAGAGCAGAGCGGATTGTTCTCAAACGCCGTATATCTAGATAAAGATATTAAAGATACTATACAGATACAAGAAGATACTGACACTGACGAGTGGGATTTCACTTCAAAAAATTACTCTCAAGAACAAGTCGAAGAACAAAATCAAGATCTGATCAATCACATGCAG